>NZ_JBHYGG010000251.1:0-51248 GCF_051859125.1 Gemmata sp. | reverse complement strand
CGCCAGCGAGGGGGTGTACCTTCACCCCCTCGCTGGCGCTCAGGGTTCGCCCGAGCCAACCACAAGAGTGACCCGTGGCCCGACGGGAGGGTCACACCTTCTCGGCCTTCCGCCGCGGCTTCGTCGCGGGCGGCTTCGCGGGCTCCGCGAAGTCGATCATCTGGAGCCGCTTGCGGACCGCGTCGGCGTACTCGTCGGACAGTTCCACGCCGAGGTAGCGGCGGTCGAGCTTCTTCGCGACGGCGAGCGTGGTGCCGCTGCCGGCGAATGGGTCGAGGACCAACTCGCCCGGGTTCGACGCGACCTTGATGATCCGCTCCAGCACCGCCTCGGGCATCTGGCACGGGTGGTTCAGCCGCTCGTGGAACGTGCCGCACACCCGTGGGACGTGCCACGTGTCGGTGTCGGCCCCGAAGTGCTCGTCGCTCTCCTGCGGCCGCAGCACCCACGTGTCGTCGGGCAGCTTGCCGACCGGGTTCGCGCGGCGGTCGGCGTAGGTCGTCATCCGGGCCGACGGCACCCGGACGGGGTCGGGGTTGAACGTGTACCGCTTCGGGTCGCGGACGTAGTAGAAGATGTGCGCGTGGCTCCGGTTGAACTTCTTCGAGCAGTTCACGCCGAACGTGTAGTGCCACACGATCCAGTTGCGGAGCGTGAGGCCCAGCGCGTCGAGCCGGACCTTGTGCTCGGCCGCGTACTCGTCGCCGATGGCGAGGAACAGCGACCCGGTTGGGCTCAGCACCCGCACGGCGGCGGCGAGCCACTTGTCGGCCCACGCGAGGTAATCGGCCTTCGCGCGGCGGTCGTCGTAGACGTCGTACTCGTACCCGATGTTGAACGGGGGGTCGGCGAACACCAGGTCGGCGCACCCGGCCGGGAGCGCCCCCAGTGTCTCGATGCAGTCCCCGGTGATGACCTCGTCGCGGCGCATGCGGACCCCCTCGCGGAACACGCGGACCAGTCGCGCGCACCGGCAATGGTGGCACATCCGCGGCGATTGCGCAAGGCCGATTCGGCGGAAAACCCGGCCCCGCGGGGCGGGCAAACTGGGCTGGCGGCGCACGGACCGGGTGGGTAAGGTCTCGCCACGGGCACGACGCCCAAGACTCGCACCACGGCCGGGGTCACGGATGATCCACCACGCCTCCGCAATGTGGAAGTTCCGCCACTTCCTGATGGCGCTCGTGAAGCTCGACCTCCGCCAGCGGTACCGCAAGTCGGTCCTGGGCATCGGGTGGTCGCTGCTGAACCCGATCGCGATGACGGTCGTGTTCACGGTCGTCTTCAGCAAGGTCCTCGGGGCCGGGGCCGACCCGATCGCCTACGCGGCCTCGGTCCTCACCGGCATGGCCGTGTGGTCGTTCCTCCGGGACTCGACGCTCCAGGGGTGCCGGTGCTTCCACGCCAACGAGGCGTACATCCGCCAGAGCCCGATCCCGTACACCGTGTACACGCTCCGCACCGCGATGGGGCAGGCGATCCACTCGTCCCTCGCGCTCGCGGTGGTCGTGGCGATGGTCGCCCTCTACCAGGGCGACCCGGCGGTCCTGCTCCGCGTCGTGCTCATGGCCCCCGGCATCGTGCTGGCGTTCCTCGCGGCGTGGGCCGCGGCGACGATCGCGGCGTTCACCACCGTGTTCTTCCACGACACCCAGCACCTGCTGGAGGTCCTGGCCCAGATCGTCTTCTTCATGACCCCGATCATGTACCCCCGCGGGCTCCTCGACGACAAGCAGCTCGGCTGGGTCGTTGACGCGAACCCGGTGTACTGGGTCCTGGAACTGACCCGCACGCCGCTGCTCACGGGGCACCTGCCGGCCCCCACGATGTACCTGGCCGGGGCGGGCGTCACGCTGGCCCTCGTGGGCCTGGCCGCGGGCGTGGTCGCGTGGCTCCAGAAGCGGGTCATCTTCGTCCTCTGAGCGTTCAAGGTAGTAGGCACACTCCGTGTGCCGTTCTTCTCTCGGCAGCGGCACACGGGGGTGTGCCTACTACTCCCGGCGGGGCACCAGCATGGCGAGCATCGACGTCACCGACGCATCGATCACGTTCACCGCGACGCAGAGCAAGCAGGTCACCCTCAAGGAGTACCTGCTCAAGGGGCTGTTCCGCCGGTCGGTGAACCCGCAGATCGCGATCCACGCGCTCACGGGCATCAACCTGACGGCCCGGGACGGCGACCGGATCGGCGTCATCGGCCACAACGGGGCCGGGAAGACCACGCTCCTGAAGCTGCTCGCCGGGATCTACACGCCGACCGCCGGGGCCGCGAGGGTCGAGGGCCGGGTGTGCTCGCTGTTCGACATCTCGGTCGGGTTCGAGAACGAGGCGACCGGCTGGGAGAACATCGTCTACCGGTCGTACCTCCAGGGCGAGAGCCCCGCGTCCCTCAAGGGGAAGATGCAGGAGATCGCGGAGTTCTCGGAACTCGGCGAGTTCCTGTCGATCCCGGTGAAGAACTACTCGGCCGGGATGCGGATGCGGCTCGCGTTCTCGATCGCCACCACGGCCCAGCCCGAGGTGCTCCTGGTCGACGAGGTGCTGGCCGTCGGCGACATGGCGTTCCAGATCAAGGCCAAGGCGCGGATGCGGGCGATGATGTCCGTGTCGCGGCTCATGGTGGTGGTGTCGCACGACCTGAACACGATCCGCGACACCTGCACCCGGGTGATCTGGATGCGCCGCGGGCAGATCGTTCAAGAGGGGCCGCCGCGGGAGGTGGTCCGGGCGTACAACCGCGACGCGACCGAGCGGGCGGCCGCCGCCGAGGCCCTGGTGGGCGGCCACGCGGTGACCGCGGCGGCCCCGCCCGAGTCCGAGCCCGAGGCCGCCAAGGTCGCGTGACGCGCACAGGAGCACCGATGCGGGTACTGTTCAACGGGGCGTCGGCGATCCGCCCGAAGACCGGCGTCGGCCACACGACCGCCAACCTGCACCGCGCGCTGGCCGCGGGGTTCCCGGGCGACGCGTTCTGGCTGTACCCGGGCGAGCAGATCCGCCGCGCCGCCACCCGCGCGTTCAAGCCCGCGGCCCGCGCCACCGGGTCCGTGTCGCCGCCGAAGCCGGGCACCCCGTCGCTCCTCAAGCGTCTCGCGCTCCGCGCCGCCCGCACCGGGTACGCGACGCACTTCCACGCCGCCGCACGGTTCGGCGGGTTCGACCTGTACCACGAGCCGAACCTCGTCCCGTTCCGGGTCCCGCTCCCCACGGTCGTCACGGTCCACGACCTGTCTGTGATCCTGTTCCCCGAGTGGCACCCGGCCGACCGCGTGAAGCGGTACGAGCAGGCGTTCGCCCGCGGCATCGAGGCCGCGGCGCACGTGCTCGTGGACTCGCACGCGGTCCGCTCCGAGGCGCTCCGCGTGCTGGGGCTGAGCCCCGGGCGGGTCACGACCGTGGCGTGCGGCATCGACCCGAACTTCCGCCCGCAGTCGCCCGACGAGGTGCGCGCCGTTCGCGAGCGGCTGGACCTGCCGCCCCGCTACCTCCTGTACGTCGGCACCGTCGAGCCGCGGAAGAACCTCACGACGCTGCTCCGCGCGTACTGCGACTTGCCCGACGCGCTCCGCGCCGCGTGCCCGCTGATCCTCGGCGGCTCGTGGGGGTGGAAGTCGGAGCCCGAGCGGGAACTGTTCGAGTCGGAGGCCAGGCACCGCGGCGTCCGCTACCTCGGGTACGTCGCCGACGCCGACCTGCCTGGGCTGTACGCCGGAGCCGACGCGCTGTTCTACCCGTCGCACTACGAGGGGTTCGGCCTGCCGCCGGTCGAGATGATGGCGTGCGGCGGGGTGTCGGTGGTGTCCACGGCGGCCGCGGTCCGCGAGGTAGTGGGCAACGCCTCGCCGCTCCTCGAACCGACCGACCTGCCGGCGTGGCGCGACGCGATGAAGCGGGCCATCACCGACCCGGACTCGCTCGCGGCGTACCGGAAGCTCGGCGTCGCCAACGCCAACCGCTTCACCTGGGAGAACGCCGCCCGGCAGACGCACGCGGTCTACAGGGCCGTGCTCGGGGTCGCGCCGGCGGAGCGGTCAACCCGCGCCGCCGCGTAGGCTGCGCCCCCAAATTCGAAATTCGAAGTACGAAGCACGAAAGAAGCACGCGGATCTTTGGCGCCCATTCCTGTGTCGAGTTGTGTGCCTCGAATCTTACGTTTAGCTGTGTTGTGATGCTGATGGGATACGCAGGAAGTGGCTGGCGGGCCGCCACGGAGGCCGCCCCTACCAAACCGTTCGCCTTGGGTTCGTAGGGGCCGCCCTCCGTGGCGGCCCGCGTGAGGCGAACGATTTCAACACAGCAATCTTACGTCACGCCGCCGCGTAGGACGTAGACCGCGGACACCGCGTTGAACAGCCCGTGAACGACCGCGGGGACGAGCACGCCCCGCGTCCGCACGGCGCACCAGCCCAGCCCCAAACCCAGCAGAAACAGCGGCACCGGCGACGGCCACACGCTCGAGTGGATCGCCGCAAATAAGGCCGCGGTCGCGTACACGGCGCGAACGTGCCGCTTGCCGCGCCGCACCGTCACCCACACCAGTCCCAGCCCGCCCGCCAGCACCGCCGCGAACACGATCGGTCCCACTTTCCCGCTCAGCGCCGCGACCGCCACAGCGAACCCGACCACGATCCACGGCCGCAGCGCGGCGGGGGTCGCGGGCGGCGGCTCGGCCGCGGGCGGGCGGGGCCGCGACCCGATCACCCACGGGAGCAGGACGCCGCGGAACAGCACCTCCTCGATCAGCGGGGCCGCGACGCACGCCTGCAAAATGAACAGGAGCCGGGTGAATTCGTCGCCCCCGGTGAACTTCGCGAGCGGGTGCTCGTCGGGCTTCATCCCGGCCGCGGTGAAGAGTTGAACGATGCCCGCGTGGAACAGCAGCACCGCGGGCGTGAGCACCGCCCACACCGCCACGGCGGGGGGGAGCGCCGCGAACGGGTTCGCCCACGGGACCGGCCACTTCGGGTACAGAAAACGGACCGTGATCGCGAGGAACGCGAGTTGGATCGGGAGCGCGACGACGCCGACGGCGAGCGACGGGAGTTGGGACTGTGCGACGGCGAACGGGATCGTGACCGCGACCAGCAGGAACGCGGCGAACACCTCGAACCCGCCCCACGGCACCCGCCACGGGCTCCACGCCGGCAGCGCGAGGGGCCGCCCCGCCCCGCCCAGCGCCCGCCCGAGGAGCCCGAGCGGAACGGCGACGGCCGACACGATCACGCCGGCCGCCGCCATCTGCGCCGCTTCGGTCGTGAACTCGCCGGGCACGCCGCACTCCTCCCGAACCCGGGGGCTCGTCATCGCTTCGGGAGCTGGTCCGCGAGCAGCGCCTGGAGTTCGTCGGGCTCGACGGGCTTGGTGAGGTGCGCGTCGAACCCGGCCTCGGCGGCGCGGCGGCGGTCCTCGGGCTGACTGTGCCCCGTGAGCGCGACCAGGAACACCGACTGGCCCAGCGCGGCCCGCACCCGGGCCGCGACGGTGTACCCGTCGAGTCCCGGCAATCCGATGTCGATGAGCGCGACCTCGGGGCGGACGGCCAGGGCGACCGCGATGCCGCTCGGCCCGTCCTCGGCGACGTCGACCCGGTGCCCCATCAGCCCGAGGAGCGTGGCCAGGCTGTCGCGGCCGTCGGCGTTGTCCTCGACGATCAGCACGTGCCGCGCGGCGGCCGCGGCCGCGGCCGCCGGGGCGGTCGCGGATTCGGTCTCGGCGGGCACCTCCAGCAGCGGGAGCCGGATGGTGAACTCGCTCCCCCGCCCGACGCCGTCGCTGGCGGCGGCGATCGTCCCCCCCTGGAGTTCGACGAGCCGCCGGACGAGGGTGAGGCCGATGCCCAGGCCGCCCTGCCGCCGGTCCGCCCCCAGGTCGACCTGGGTGAACAGGTCGAAGATGTGCTTGAGCATGTCGGCCGGGATGCCGTTGCCGTTGTCCCGCACCCGCACGACCGCCTCGGCCCCGTCGCGGGCGGCCGCCACGGCGATCCGCCCGCCGTCGGGGGTGTACTTCGCGGCGTTGTTGAGGAGGTTCACGAGCACCTGGATGAGCCGGGACTCGTCCGCGAACACGGGGAGCGGGACCGGCGGCACCGCGAGCCCCAGCGCGTGCTTCCGGGACTCCCGCAGCGGCGCGTTCATCTGCACCGCCTTCTCGATGGCGTCGCGGAGGTCCACGCGGTCCTGGCGGAGCGTCAGCTTGTTCTGCGAGATCCGGGCGACGTCGAGCAGGTCCTCGACGAGCCGGGTCATCTGCGTCACCTGCCGGTCCATCATCTCCCGGAGCCGGCGGACGGTCTCCGGGGAGTCGCCGCTGAGCCGGACGACCTCCAGGGAGTTTCGGAGCGGGGCGAGCGGGTTGCGGAGCTCGTGGGCGAGGGTGGCGAGGAACTCGTTCTTCCGCCGGTCCGCCTCCCGCAGCGCGTCGGCGTGGTGCCGCGCGCCCTCTTCGAGCTGCTGGAGCTGGTCCTCGCGGTACTCGACGTACCGGGCGACGCTCGTCTCGATCGACTCGTCCAGGGCCAGCCCGATGGCCTGCACCTCGACCAACCGGAGCGGCCGGTCGAGGTAGTCGTCGAGGTACTCGAGGACGACGAGGCGGAGGATGCGGAAGTCGCGGATCAGTTCGGACAGCGACCACCCGGTCTGCCACCGCTGCTCGGCGTGCCGGTGCGCGACGCGGCAGTGGTGGGTCGCGTCCCCGGGCTCGGCGAGGCTGGCCCCGAGTTCCTCCAGGAACGTGGGGAGTTCGTCGAGGAGCACGGCGTGGTGGACCCGCCGGGCGGTGGGCTGCTCGGCGGCGGCCCGGTGCGCCCACCGGTCGATGAGGACCGTGCTGTCGCGGCGGATGATCGCCCCGATCTCTGCGTACCGCCCGGCCCGGATCTCGGTGGCGTCAGTTGACACGCTCGGTGGTCCTCAGCGGAGGCGCGGTGGTAGGTGGGTGCGCGGTGGGGAGGTGGCAATTGTATCAGGTGGGACAAGGCCGGGTACACGCGACCCGGGCGCCGCGGCGCGAATGAGCCGCGGCCGGAATTGTCGGCCCCGGGCGCAAGTGCCCGTGGTTCGGGTTCGGGGGCCGGCCCGCCCGCGCCGAACGCGCCCGACTACCCCGTTGCCCCGGACCCCCGGGCGAAGTACGGTATCAGCGTCGCCCGGAGGGTTCGGTTGTGCCCCGATTGATCGTCCTGCGCGGGGTTGACGAGGGGAAGCAGTTCGACCTGACGGGTTCGCCCATCACGGTCGGCCGGCACTCGTCGAACGAGGTCGCCCTCCACGACACGCAGGTGTCCCGGCGGCACCTCGAACTCCGCGCCGCGGCGACCGGCTACCAGCTCAAGGACCTCGGCAGCGGGAACGGAACGCTGCTCAACGGCCGGACCACCCACGAGGCCCCGCTCCGCAGCGGCGACACGATCTCGATCGGCCAGACGGTGATGATGTACACGGCCGGGCGGCACGACTCGGTCGAGGCCGGCAACGACCTGACCGAGCGGGTGCGGCTCGTGCCGAACCCGGACCCGAGCTTCCCCTCGGCCGTCGTCCGCACGATCTCGGCCGACGCCGGGAGCCAGATCCTGGCCCGCCCGAACGCGGCCGCCACCGACTGGCTCCGCACCCGCCTCGCCAGCCTCGCGGCGCTCTACGAGACCGCCGAGGCCGTGAGCCACATCCTCGACGTCGACCAGCTCCTCGCGACCGTGATGGAACTCGTGCTCCGGTCGGTGAACGCGGACCACGGGTGCTTCATGCTCCGGGGCGAGGGCGGCGCGCTGGTGCCCCGGGCCGTCCGGTACCGCGACGGGGTGAACCGGGCCGAGGAGCTGGCCGTCAGCCGCACGATCGTCGACCAGGTGCTCCGGGACGGCCAGGGCGTCCTCGTGTCCGACGTCCACGGCGACTCGCGGTTCCGCGGGGTCGAGAGCCTGCACAAGCACAACATCCGCGAGGCGATCTGCGTGCCCATGAAGGGCCGCCGCGAGGCCGTCGGCGTCCTGTTCCTCGACACGCAGTCGACCCTCAAGCAGTTCGTCAGCAACGGGCAGGAGGCCGGGAAGTTCAACGAGGACCACCTCACGCTGGCCAGCGCCATCGCGCACCAGGCGGCCATCGCCGTCGAGGAGAGCCGGTACCACCAGGCGCTGGTGAACGCCGAGCGGCTCGCGGCCGTGGGGCAGACCATCGCCGCGATGTCGCACCACATCAAGAACATCATGCAGGGCGTGCGGTTCGGGGCCGACATGGTGCGGACCGCCCTCAGGGACGACGACCGCGACCTGCTCACCAAGGGCTGGAAGCTCGTCGAGCGGAACCAGACCCGCATCGACGAGCTGATCCTCGACATGCTCAGCTACTCGAAGGAGCGGGAGCCGGCCGTCGAGCCGACGGACCTGAACAAGCTGTGCGAGGACGTGCTGGAGATGCTCCGCGGCCGGGCCGAGGCGCGGGGCGTCACCCTGGAGTGGCGGGCGGGGACCGGCGTGGCCGCCGTGCCGTGCGACCCGGACGGCATCCACCGGGCGGTGCTGAACATCGTCAGCAACGCGGTGGACGCGGTCGAGGACCGGCCGAACCCGAAGGTCGCAGTGCAGGCGATCCTGGAGCCCGCGGGCGACTGGGCGAAGGTGATCGTGGTGGACAACGGCCCCGGCATCCCCGCCGAGGTCGTCGAGGAGGTGTTCAAGCCGTTCGTCAGCACCAAGGGGAGCCGCGGCACCGGCCTCGGGCTGCCGGTGAGCCGCAAGATCCTGCGGGAGCACGGCGGCGACATCGTCGTCCAGAGCGTCATCGACAAGGGGAGCAAGTTCTCGCTGCGGATCCCGATGAAGTCGGCGTTCGCCGCCGACGCCTCGGGCGGCACGGTCCCGCACCCGTCGCTCAAGCCGCCGGACGCGAACTGATCACCCCGCCGCCCCGCGGGCCTTTGCCAGCTCCCCGCGGAGCTTCGCGAGTTCCGCCTCGGCCGCCAGCCGCGACTGCCGCTCGGCCGCGGCCACCTGCTCGGCCTCCTCGCGCGCCCGCCGCTCGGCCTCCAGGCGATTTCGAGCTTCGTCACGCTCGGTGCGCGCCTCGTCCCGCTGCTCACGCGCCGCGTCCCGCTCGATGAGCAGGTCGCCCGGCAGCGGCAGGAGTGCCCCGCGGAACCAGTACCGCACCCACTCGCCGAGCAGGCCCACTTCGAGTTCCAGTTCGGGAATCGGGTACCGCCCGGCTGCGTTCGGCCCGACCGAGGCGTACGTGCCGTCGGTGAGCCGGAACAGCGTCAGTTCGGCGTTGTCGGGGTAGAAGATGAGGTAGTACGGCACCTTTAAGGCCGCCTGGTACTTGTCGAAGTTGTCGTCGTAGTCCTTCCGCGGGTTGTGCTTCGAGACGTACTCCAGCACGAGCAGCGGCCCGACCGGTTGCTCCGCGAGGACGTAGCTCCCGCTCGCGGCGATCGGCTCGGGGTGGACGACCACGAAGTTGTCGGGGACGACCTTCCCGGGCTTGCGGAACCCGGGCTGCGGGTACTGGATCAGTAACTCGCTGAAGCACTGCACGTCGGGCCGGGCGACCCGGACCAACTCGAAGCTCTCGACCGTGATCGCCCGCTGCGTCGCCTGCTCGGTGGATTCCATGAAGTGGCTCAGCGGGAGCGACTTGAGGTACGCCTGCGCGTCGGCCGCGTAGAACGCGGCGAGGTCGGGGTCGGGGGACGTCGGCGTCATGCGGCACCTCGCGCGGTGAGCGGTGCTGCGGATTCTACCCCCGGGCGGCCCGCGGGCGGAAGCCGAGTCAGGCGTCGTCGGGGTCGACGGGCGTCGAGGCGTCGAGCATCCACCCGCACGTCGCGGAGACGAGGTACGACGCGGCGCACACCGCGAACACGGCGTCCCACCCGCCGAGCAACTTCACCTCGGTCAGCAGGATCGGCGACGCGGCCGCCCCGAAGTTCCCCAGCATGTTGCCGAACCCGAGCGCGGCGCCGACGTTCTTCCCGCCGACGTCCTGCGCGAACGCCCACACGGACGGGATCGCCGTGTCCTGGAACAGTGCCATCAGGGCCAGTGCGGCGATCGCGACCGGGAGCGCCGGCGCCGCGCTCACGGTCGCGCACATCAGCGCCCCGCCCGTCATGAGGGCCGCGATCGGCAGGCTCCGGCCGCGGCGGGGGCCGAGCTTGCGGTACACGAAGTCGCCCAGCACGCCGCCCAGGAACATCCCCCCGCACCCGACGAACAGGATCAGCGACTGCACCTCGCCGACCCGCTCGAACTCCACGCCCCGGTCCTGGATGAAGAGCGGGAGCAGCGTGATGAGGACCGCCCACGGGATGTTGTTGCAGAACTGGAGGCCGCCGAAGAACCACATCCGCCGGCTCCGGCACAGTACGCCGAGTTGCGACGCGAACGACCGCGGCGCGACCGCCGGCTTCGGGGGCGGCGCGTCTCGGCCGCCGGCCGGTGCTTCGGGGGGCGGCCCCTCGTGGGGCGGCCGGTCCCGGACGACCAGCCAGAACACGCCCGCGATCGCGACCCCGCTCAGGCCGTAGACCACGAACACCGCCCGCCAGTTCACGCCCGACGCGCCGACCGCGGCCCCGGCCACCGCCACCCCGGCGAGCGCCACCGCGAGCCACGCCGTCAGTTTCGGCGCGACCGCCCCGCCGATGCGGCCGCCGAGCGCCACGGCCGAGCTGAACTTCCCCCGCTCGTCCGGCCGCGCCCACCGCTTCACCAGCCCGGCCGCCGCGGGGTACGCCCCGGCCTCGGACACCCCGAGCAGCAACCGCACCGCCACGAGCGCGGCGAACGACGACACCAGCCCGGTCCCGGCGGTGACGAGGGACCACGCCGCGATCGACAGCGACAGCACGCGCCGCGGGCCGTACCGGTCGGCCAGCGCGCCGACGGGGATCTGGAACAGGGCGTAGGTGAAGAAGAACGCGCCGAGGATGCGCGCCCGCTCGCGGTCGGAGAGCCCCAGGTCGATCTGGACCGGGCCGATGAGCGTGGAGAAGCACACCCGGTCGACGTACATGAGCATGGCCGCCACGGCGGTGACGGCGACAATGAGGTAGCGCTGGTGCATGTGGGCCGGGGCCTGGGGCGCGGCGGGGGCCGGCGGCGGGGCGCAACGTGTGCCGTCCGGGCCGGGTCCGGGTGGGTGGGCGCAGTGTATCACCTCGACCGGCCCCGGCACCGACGAAAAGGCGACCCGCGGGGCAAACCACGCTCCCCGCGCACCGGGCGGTTTGTTAGAGTGACAACTGGCGGCGAGGTCCGGACCACGGGACGGGGCACCACATGCGGATCGGGGTTGTGAGCGACACCCACGATCGCCAGGAGGCGGTGGCTGAGGCCGTGCGCCTCCTCACGGAACAGCACGTCGAACTGATCCTGCACTGCGGCGACATCGAGTCGCCCGACACGATCCGCGCGTTCCGGCCGGTCCCCACCCACTTCGTGTTCGGCAACTGGGACAAGGACAAGGTGCGGCTCGCGGCCGCCATCAAGGAGATCGGGGGCACCCATTACGAGTCGTTCGGGGCGCTCGAACTCGGCGGGAAGCGGATCGCCTGGGTCCACAGCCACGAGCGGCACCAGCTCCGGCAGCTCGAGAACGCCGACTTCTTCGACTACGTGTTCTACGGGCACACGCACGTCCGCGAGCAGCACCGGACCGGCAAGACGGTCGTCGCCAACCCCGGCGCGCTGTTCCGCGCGAACCCGAAGACGTGCATCGTCCTGGACGTCCACACCGGCGAGATCAAGCCGATCATCGTGCCGGTCGCGCCGAGGGCGTCGGTCAACGGCGCGGCCCACACGCACCCGCCGGTCGCCGAGGGCGTCGGGTCCGTAGTCACCCAGGCCCTCCCCGTCGCCGCCGAACTCCCCCCCCCGCCCGTCGACCCGCCCGCCCCGCCGGGCTGAACCGCCCCAACCGCCCCGTCCCGCATCCGCCTTGACCCCCTCATTTATCCCGGGTATTCCCTCCTCCCGCGACGCAGCGGCTCCGACCGCCGCCCTCGCACCGCTCCAGGAGGAACCGTGATGACACACAAGTGGATGGCAGCAGTTGTGGCGACGGTGGCGCTGGCGCTCGCACCGAGCGAGGCAGCGGCGGGTTTGATCCCGTACAACCCCACGGTCACCCCGGAAGGCGGGATGTACCGCTACTCGTACGCGATCCAACTCCCGACCGACTCCGTTCTCCGACCCGGCGACTACTTCACGATCTACAACTTCGACGGCTACGTCGCGGGGTCCGCGATGGCGAGCGGCTCGGCCTACTCGAGCGATTGGACGTTCTCAACGAGCAACGTGGGACCGACCCCGAGCGGCATTCTGCCCGCCGACGACCCGTCGATCCCGAACCTGACCTGGACGTACACCGGCGCGGAGATCAACGTCGACGCGCAGGTCGGCCTCGGGAACTTCTGGGCCGTCTCGCTGTACCCGACCACGACCGACTCGTGGTTCGCCGCGAGCACCGGCTCATCGACCGGGGCCACGGACAACAACATCATCCCGACCGAGGTTCCCGTGCCGTCCGCCGCGCCGCCGGGCGTGCCGGAGCCGGCGACCCTTCTGCTCGCGGGGCTCGGCCTGCCGCTGGCCGCCGGCTTCCGCCGGTGGAAGGCCGGGGCGACCCGCTGACCCGATCGTGCGGGGTCACAGTGATCCTTAAACCGTGTCGTCGCCGGCCTCGATGAGGTCGGTGATTGGGGACTCTCGCGGGTCCGGCCTCATCGGGGCCGGCCCGTGGTCCTCCCCGACACGATTCGTACGAGTTCGCCCGCCAGACGGATCCGCGCTGACGAAGTCGCGGTTGACAGCAAAACGCCACCGGTCTAAACCGGTGACTCGAAACTGGCCAGCCGGGGTGCTGCTGACGGAGGGTGTTGCGGTAACCCGGCACGAATGGCCAAAGGTACGCCCAGAGTCGCTTTTCAAGGAGTACGTCGGATGTTTCAACGAACCTGGATCATGGGTCTGCTCGGTGCCGGTCTGGTGGCGCTGGCCGCGAACGCCCCCGCTCAGGCGGGCCTCCTGCCCGTCAACGTGAGCGTGCAGAAGGAAGGCAACAGTTTCCGCTGGACGTACGCGGTTCAACTGCCGACGGACTACAAGCTGCAGTCGGGCGATTACTTCACGGTGTACGACTTCGAGGGGTACGTGAACGGGACCGGTAGCGTCCTCTCGCCGTACCCTGATGACAGCGCCAAGGCGAATTGGGAGTTCTCGACGTCCAAGACCGGCCCGACCCCGGGCCTGCTCAACCCGAAGGACGACGCGAGCATCGACAACCTGACCTGGAAGTACATCGGGCCGACCATCCCGTCCGGTCAGCTGAGTCTCGGCAACTTCATCGCGGTCTCGGAGTTCGAGGAGTCCAAGAAGACCCACTTCACGGGCACCAACCCGAGCGCGGTGAACGGCGAGATCGACAGCAACATCACCGACACGGACGCACCGACCGGGACCTCCGTGCCCCCGGGCGTGCCGGAGCCGACCACGCTGGCCCTGCTCGGCATCGGCCTGCCGCTCGTCGGCGGGGCCCGGGTGTTCCGCCGCCGCCGCGCCGCCTGACGCGACGGGGTGAACTGAACTGATCCGAGCGGCCCGGGGCACCTCGCCCCGGGCCGCTCCGTTTGATTTCCGCGCACGTCGCGGGTCCCGCCGCGCCCGGGGCACGGCCGGACCGCTCCGGCGCTCCGAGTTCGCGCGCGAGCCGCGCCGCCCGAATGGCCCGGGTACTGGTTCGCGCCGGCACGATCGGGTACTCTAACATCGAACTCTCCCACGACCGACGCCGAGGGTCCGGCATGCCGGAACCGCCCGCCGACAACCCGCTCTCGCGCCCGGCCCCCGGGCCGCCCGGGAAGAGCGTGCTGTCCGACTCGACCTGCACCCACGGGGGCGGCGACGGGGCCGGACCCGACCGCCCGCCGGTGTTCCGCCCGCCCGTGCGGCCCGGCGACCTCGGCCGCCTGGGCCGGTACCGCGTGCTGAAGCAACTCGGCAAGGGCGGCATGGGCTGGGTGTACCTCGGGTTCGACGAGGTGCTGCAGCGGAAGCTCGCGATCAAGGTGCTCACCCCGCGGTTCGCCGCCAACACGGTCGCCCGCGAGCGGTTCCTCCGCGAGGCCCGCACGGCCGCGTCCGTGTCGTCCCCGCACGTGGTCGCCATCCTCGACGTGGACGAGGACGTCGGGAACCCGTTCATCGCCATGGAGTACCTCCAGGGGCTCCCGCTCGACCGGTACCTCGCCACGCACCCGCGGCTCAACGTGCGGCAGGTGCTCCGGATCGGCCAGGAGGTGGCCCGCGGGCTGGCCGCGGCGCACGCCGCCGGGCTGGTCCACCGCGACATCAAGCCCGCGAACCTGTGGCTCGAGGCGCCCAAGGGCCGGGTCAAGATCCTCGACTTCGGGCTCGCGAAGGAGGCCGTGCGGCAGGGCGGGGCCGACGTCACCCTGGACGGGCAGCTCGTCGGCACCCCCGCGTTCATGAGCCCCGAGCAGGCCCGCGGCGAGCCCGTGGACGCCCGCACCGACCTGTTCTGCCTGGGCATCGTGCTGTACCGCCTGTGCACCGGCGAGCAGCCGTTCGTCGGCCCGAACGCGATGGCCGTGGTGCTCTCGGTCGGGATCGACGAGCCCGCCCCCGTGCGGCAACTCAACCCGGACGTTCCCGAGTCGCTGGCCGGCCTCATCTACCAGTTGCTCCGCAAGAAGCCGGCCGAGCGGCCGCGGAGCGCCAGCGACGTCCACGCGGCGCTCGTCGCCATCGAGGAGGGGAAGGGGCCGGCCGCCCCCCAGGCGTGGGCCGGCGGGTCGGACGACGCCGCGCCGATCGCCGTCGCCGCCCAAGGCGACGCGGTGTGGGAGCAGTTCGACACGGTCCGCGCGGCCGGGGAGACGACCGCGGTCGGCGAGGAGACGCAGCGGAAGGCCGCGGCCCGCGACCGGTTCCCGTGGCGGCTCGTCGCCGGGGTGTTCGCGGCCCTGTTCGCCGCGGTCGCACTCGTCGCCGGCCTGCAGTACGCCTCGCCCGCGCCGCCGCCGCGGGACGCGGAGCCCGAGCCCCTCGTCCGGCCGCCCGCCAAGGCCGACCCGGAGCGGAGGTTCGCCGAGTGGGCGCTGAACCTCCCCGCGGCCGCGACCATCGAGATCGTGGGCGGCCCGACCGTCACCCAGGCGAAGGCGCTGCCGGCCACGCCGTTCAAGGTCCGCCGGGTCCACGTCTCGGCCGAGTACGCGGTCACCGACGCGGACCTGAACCTGCTCCAGCCGCTCACCGGGCTGGAGGCCGTCAGCTTCGCGCGCACCGTGGTCACCGGCGCCGGGATCGAGAAGCTCAGCCACTACGTCTCGGCCCCGTACCTGATCGAACTGTCGCTGGGCACCGAGGACGTGACCGACGAGGCGCTGAGGTGGTACGGCGCGTTCAAGTCGCTCCAGGTCGTCGCCCTCACCGGCCCGCACGTGACCCGCGAGGGGGTGCGGGTGCTCCAGGCGCACTGCCCGAACCTGACCCACCTGGCGCTCGACCGGGTCGAGTTGCACAACACCGACCTGGCCCCGTTCGGGCTGCTGCGGTGGTTCCCTAAACTGGAGCACCTCGGCGTCTCGTGCCCGCCCGTCGCGCCGCTCGGGCTGGGCTGGCTGGCGACGTGGCCGGGGCTCAAGTCGCTGCACCTGTCGGGCACGGGCCTCGGCGACGCGGACCTCGACCTCGTCGCCCGCACGCCGGGCCTCCCCGCACTGGCCCTGCGCCGCACCGCGGTCACCGACGCGGGCCTGCCGAAGCTCGCCCGGCTCGCCGCGCTCAAGCGGCTCACGATCACCGAGAGCCCCGGGGTCACCACCGCCGGGATCGCGCAACTGAAGGGGCTGCTCCCGAACTGCGCCGTCGAGTTCGACGCCTACGTTCCCAAGAACGACCCGGACCGGCTCGCGGCCGAGTGGGCGCTGAGCCGGCCCCGGGCGCTGGTCGGCGTCATGGGCGCGGCCGGCCCGGTCGCGACCGTCGAGAAGCTCCCCCGCGGCCCGGTCCGCGTCACCGCCATCGACCTGACCGGCACGGCGCACGTCGTCCACGACGCGGACCTCGACCGCATCGTCCCGCTCGCGGGGCTCACCGCGGTCAAGCTCGGCCGGACCCGCATCACCGACGCGGGCCTGAAGAAGTGGAGCGAGGCGCCCGGGGCCGCACGGTACGCGGCGCTCGCGGTCCACTCCCCCGACCTGACCGGCCCGGGGCTCGCGGCGCTCAAGGGGTTCCCGGCGCTCACGGCCCTGGAACTCGCGGGGCCGCGGATCACCGACGCCGGCATGCGGCACGTCGCCGCCCTGCCCGCCCTCGCGGTCCTCGACCTGGACCGCACCGCGGTCACCGACGAGGGGCTGTTGGCACTCACCGCGCTGAAGGGGCTGAGGAGCCTTTCGGTGAAGGAGACCCGCGTGACCGCCGCCGGGCTGCGGCGGTTCTCGGCCGCGCTGCCGGCGTGCAAGGTGCGGAGCGACTTCGGGCTCGGCGCGCTCGCGCCGCTCGACCCGGCGTGGGCCGCCGCCGTCGCGAAGATGCCGCCCGCGAAGCAGGTCGAGGCCGTCGCCGGGGAACTGGTGCGGCGGAACCCGAAGTTCGACGGGAAGGTGACGCCCGTGGTTGCGGCCGCGGGCGTCGTGGGGCTGCGGATCAGCTCCGAGGCGGTCGCCGACATCGCCCCCGTCGCCGCGCTCCCGAAGCTCGCCGAGTTCCACTGCACCGGCGACGAGCGGGGCGCCGGCGCGCTCACCGACGTCGCGCCGCTCGCCGGGCTCCCGCTGCTCCGCGACGTGTCGCTCGCGAGGAACCGCAACCTCGTGGACCTGTCGCCGCTCGCGGGGAAGCCGCTCACCGCCCTGAACCTCAGCTTCACCGGCGTCGCGGACCTCGGCGTCGTCGCGGGGATGCCGCTCAAGACGCTGGCGATCAACCCGCTCCCGATCAAGGACTTCGCCCCGCTCCTGAAGTGCCCGGCCCTCGCGGACCTGTCCCTCGACTTCGGGCTCGCCGGGGTCGTGCCCGCGCCGCAGATCGAGGCGGTCCGGCCGCACCCGGGGCTGAAGACCGTCGAGGGGATCCCGGTCGCGGTGTTCTGGCCCGCGTGGGACCGGCGGAAGGACCCCGCGAAGCTCGCCGGCCCGCAGCGGGTGATCGCGACCGGCACCCGCGACGTGCGGTCACTCGCGTTCGACGCCGACGGCAAGCGGCTCGCGACGTTCGGGTACGAGGGGAAGCTCCAGGTGTGGGACGCGAGGACCGGCGACCGGCTCCACGTGTTCGACGCGAAGGCGCACGACCTGAAGGGGTTCGGCCAGACGGCCGAGTTCGTCCCGGGAACGGACCTGCTCGCCGCGGGCTACACCGACGGCCTGCGGTTCTGGAACCTGAAGTCCCAGAAGCCCGACGGCGAGCGGCTACCGCCGTTCGAGCAGTTCTGCGGGCTCGCGGTGAGCCCGGACGGGAAGACGGTGACCGGGCACAGCAGCACGGGGAAGGTGCCGGTCGCCCGGTACGCGGTCGCGACCCGCCAGCCGCTCGCGGCACTCGAAGGGCACACGGGCGGGGCTCACCTCGCGGCGTTCTCGCCCGACTCGAAGCACCTCGTCACCGCGTCGATGTGGCCCGACGGCTCGGTGCGCGTGTGGGACCTCGCCGCGGGCCGCGAGGCGTTCCGCGCCGACCGCCCGTGGCTCGACACGGTCGTCGGCGTCGGCTTCACGCCCGACAACCGCCTGGCGGTGTTCGCGAGCGCCCGGTCGGTGGTCGAGGTAATCGACTGGAAGGCGAAGACGGTGGAGCGGTCGCTGCGGTGGTTCCCGGCCGGAGGCGCGGCGCTCGCCCCGGGCGGAACGCACGTCGTCCTCGGCGGGGCGTCGGGCGTGGTGACGGTCCTCGACCTCGCGACCGGCGCGCCGGTCGCCGAGGTGAACGGCGGCACGCGGGTCGTGAAGGTGGCGGTGGCGCCCGACGGCAAGACGATCGCGACCGGCCACTCCGACGGCACCGTCCGCCTGTGGGACTGGGCCGCCCTCCGCGGGAAGTGACGCCGCTACCGGTGGACCCGGGAGCGACTGCGGATGAGTTCGTCCACGATCGCGCCGAACAGGAGCGTCGCGCCGATCACGAGCGGGATCACGTCGCTCTTCGCGCCCTGGAACGTCACCAGGTTCTCCAGCACCGGCAGCACCATCGCCCCGAGCACCATCCCGACGGCCGTGCCCTCGCCGCCGCGGAGGCTGCACCCGCCCAGCACCGCCCCGAGGATCGCGTACAGTTCGTAGGCGTTGCCAGCGTTGTCCGACTGGACCGACGGCGCGTCGAGGAACAGCAGCACGCCGGTGAGGGCCGCGAGCGCCGAGCAGACGGTGTAGATCGCCACCCGCTGCCGGTTCACGTTCACGCCCGCGTACTTCGCGGCCAGCTCGCTGTGCCCGATGGCGTACCAGTACCGGCCGTACGCGGTGCGGCGGATGAAGAACCCGACGACCGCGGCGAGCACGAGCAGGATCACGAACTGGGCCGGGAACAGCAGGTCGCCGTCGGTCGGGGACTTGCCGATGAACAGGTACCGGAGGGTGCGGATCGCGTCCCTGAACTCGGGGTGCCGCTCGATCACCGACGCCTGCCCGATGGTGCCGCCCAGGAGCCGGGCGACCCCGCGGTACACGAACATGCCGCACAGCGTGACGAGGAACGGCTGGAGCTTCAGCCGCGTGATGAGCAGGCCGTTGACGAGCCCGACGGACGCGCCGAACAGGACCACGACCGGCACCGCGGCGAACGGGTGGACGCCCTCGTTCATGAGCATCCCGAACAGCACCGCCGAGCACCCCACGACGGCCCCGATGGACAGGTCGATGCCGCCGACGATGATGACGAGCGCCGCGCCGAGGGTGATGACGCCGTAGCGGCCCTGGAGGTTGGCGACGCTCATCAGGTTGTCGGGCCGGCCCGCGTTCGGGTCGGAGGAGGCGAGCGCGGCGTACAGCGCCACGAGCAGCCCGAGAACGCCCAGAATCCGTGTCACGTCGCGGCCCCCCCGGTCGCCAGTCGCATCACCGCCTCTTCGGACACCTTGCCCGTCAACTCGCCGGCCACCCGGCCCTCGTGCATCACGACCACGCGGTCGGACATGCCCAGCAGCTCTTCCATGTCGCTCGTGATCATCCACACGGCGACGCCCTTCCCCGCCAGTTCGTCGATCAGGGCGTAGATCTCGGCCTTCGCGCCCACGTCCACGCCGCGGGTCGGCTCGTCGAGGATCAGCACCTTCGGGCCGCGGGCGAGCCACTTGCCGTACACGACCTTCTGCTGGTTCCCGCCGGAGAGCAGCCCGATCGGCTGCGCCGCCGACGGCGTCTTCACCCGCAGGCGGTCGATCCAGGTGCGGTGCATGTCGGCCTCCCGCGCCCGGCTCACTCCGAGCGCGGTGCTGAGGCCCGCGAGGTTCGGCAGGCTGAGGTTGAACCCGACCCCCTCGGCGAGAACGAGCCCGTGCAGCCGGCGGTCCTCGGGGACGAGCAGCACGCCGGCCTCGATCGCGTCCCGCGGGGTGCGGACGGCGAGGGGTTGGCCGTTGAGGAGGACTTCGCCCGCGACGACGTGGCGGACGCCGAACACCGCCTCGGAGAGTTCCGTGCGGCCGGCCCCGACGAGCCCGGCCATGCCGAGAATCTCCCCCTCGCGGACCTCGAACGACGCCGGGGTCTCGGGGCCGCCGCGGTAGCGCACGTTGCGGACCGTCAGCACGGCGGGGGTGTTCGGCTCCGGCCGGTGGGTCTTGGGGTAGAACTGCTTCAGGTCGCGGCCGACCATGAGCCGCACGAGGTTGTCGTGGGTGATGTCGGCCCTGGCGAGTTCGCCGGCGTTGCGGCCGTCGCGGAGGACGACGGCCCGGTCGCAGCACCGCTTGACCTCGGCGAGCCGGTGCGAGATGTACATGACCGACACGCCGCTGGCCTTGAGCCCGTCGATGACGCCGTAGAGGGTCTCGGTCTCGCGCTGCGTGAGGCTCGACGTCGGCTCGTCCATGATCAGGACGCGCACGTCGGTGCCGAGCGAGCGGGCGATCTCGACGAGCTGCTTCTCGCCCGGCGGGAGCGCCTCGACGCGGGCGTACAGGCGGTCGGCGGGGAGGCCGACGCGGGCGAGCAACCCGGCGGCGCGCTCGGCCATCACCGTACGGTTCAGCACCCGCAGGCCGCCCGCGGTGGTGACCTCGCGGCCGAGGAACAGGTTGTCGAGGACCGTCAGGTTCTCGGCGAGGTTCAGTTCCTGGTGGATGAGGACGACGCCCGCTGCGGCGGCGTCCCCCGGCCCGGCAAAGCGTACCGGCGCGCCGTCGAGGAGCACCTCGCCCGCGTCGGCCCGGTACACGCCGGCGACGATCTTCATGAGCGTGGACTTGCCCGCCCCGTTCTCGCCGACGACGGCGAGCACCTCGCCCGGCGCGAGCGCGAGCGACACCCCGTCCAGGGCGACGACCCCGGGGAACTCCTTGCGGGCGGCGGTGACGGAGAGGCGGGGCGTGGTCATGGGAGGGCGCGGGAGGGAAAGTCGATTCGGGAGGCGGGCCGTTGAGCCGCGAGCGCGTGGGAGCCCCTCGCTCGCGGCTCAACGGGGCGAGTTACTTCTTGACCGACGCCAGGTCCTCGCGGAGCTTCGCCTCGAACTCGGAGACCTTGGGGTACTTCACGACCATCCCGTTGACCGTCTCGTCCGGTCCGCCGTTCTGGGTGACGACGCGGTACGGGATCGGCTCCTTGACGAGCTTCGAGTCGTCGCCCCGGGCCTTCGCGGCGAGGGCTTCGACCGACCGGTAGCCGTACATGAACGGGTCCTGCACCACGGTGGCGGCGATCTCGCCGTTCGCGATCCCCTTGAGGGTGTCCCAGTCCACGTCGAACCCGACGATCTTGACGTCCTTGAGCATCGCCTTGGACCGGGCCTCAACGAGGAGGGCCGGCGGGTTGTAGGCGTAGAGCCCCACGAGGCCCACGTCGGGGAGCCCCTTCAGGCGGGCCAGCACGGCCCCGGCCAGCGCCTGGGCGTTCGCCGGGCCGCCGTCCTCCTTGGCCTCGCCGTCCACGAGGAAGTACGGGCCGAACTGCTTCCCCTTGAGTTCGGGGCGGGTCGGGTGCGCGCCGGCGGTGCCGGCCGCGTCCTTCTGCCCGGCGAGTTCATCGAGCACGCCCTGGGTGCGGGCCTTGCCGTTGGCCGACTTGGTGCTGCCGATGAACAGCGCCACGGTGCCGCCCCTGGGCAGTTCCTTCTTGACGATCCGCCCGACGGCCCTGCCGGCCTCATAGTTGTTGATGCCGATGTAGCACAGCCGGCCGGTCTGGTCGGCGTCGTTGTCCATCGTGACGAGCGGCACCTTCTTGGCGACGCGGGTGAGGTCTTCCGTCTGGTTCTGCGGGTCGATGACGCTGACCGCGATCCCGTTCAAGCCCTGTTTGACCCACGAGTCGATGATGGGGGTCTGGGCGGAGGCGTCGAAGGCCTTGTCGAGTTGGCGGAACTGGAGGTCCACATCGAAATCCCGGGCCGCCTTGTTCGCGCCGGCCTCGGCGAAGCTCCAGAACTCGGCGGTGCAGTTGGTCACCACCCCGATCTTGATCCGGTCGGACTTCTTGTTGCACGCCGGCACGCACGCGAGCGCGACCGCCAGGAACGGCACGACCGACAAACGCAACGATCGGAGCACGGCATCACCCGCGATGGAGGGAGGGGTTCGGGTAATTCGTAAAGGTTGTTTACAAAATACCCCCGGCCACCGAAGTGGCAAGCACGAACCTACGAGAAATGCACCGAAAGTCAGCGGAACGGCCGCCCCGGTTCCGCGGCGACCCGCGGACCCGCCGCGGCTATAATCACACCGGGAGGGCCACCCATGCCGATTCACGACTGGTCGCGGGTTGAAGCGGGGATCTTCCACCACTTTCACGGAGAGTGGATTGGTGCGATCAGCCACGCACTCAACAGGGGCGTTCTCCCCAGTGGGTATTACGCACTTACCGAGCAGAAGGCGGGGGGCGTTGGGCCGGACGTCCTGACACTGGAGAGCGAGTCGGAGGCGGAGCCGACTCCGGAAGGGGGCGGGGGGACCGGACTCCTCGTGGCGAGGCCCAGGGCCGAAGTTATTGAGGAGACCAGTGACGACTTCTACCGGCGGAAGCAGCGGATCATCGCTGTCCGGCACGTCTCGGACGATCGGGTGGTCGGGGTCATCGAGATCGTCTCGCCCGGCAACAAGAACAACCGGCACGGCATCCGGTCGTTCCTCGACAAGGTCACCGCGTTGTTGAACCGCAAGGTTCACCTGCTGGTCATCGACTTACACGCCCCCGGCAAGCACGACCCGCGGGGCATCCACGCGGCGATCTGGAACGAGGTGTGGGGCGAGTCGAGCGACACGCGGGCGGGTGGCCGGCCGCTCACGGTCGCGTCCTACGAGTGCAACGACCACGTCACCGCGTACGTCGAGCCGGCGGCGGTGGGCGAGGAACTGGCCGCCGCGCCGCTGTTCCTGGTGCCGGGCGGGCACGTTCTGGTGCCCCTCGAACAGACGTACCGCACCGCGTGGGACGGCGTGCCGAGGCGGTGGCGGGACGTGATCGCCCCGCCCGGGTGACCGCCGGGCGACTGCCCTTGAAAACACCTCCCCGTTCCCGATCCTGACACCGTTAGCCCGGCCCCCAAATTCTCCCCGCTCCGGGCACTCGGGCGTACATCGCAAGGGCACTCACAATGGCGGAAACTTCGCGCGGCAAGCTCGGCATCGTCGTCGGCGGCGGCCCGGCCCCGGGCATCAACGGCGTCATCAGCTCGGTCACCATCGAGGCGATCAACCAGGGGCTGGAGGTGGTCGGCGTCCGCGACGGGTTCAAGAACCTCGTCCAGGGCGACACGTCGCACGTCCGCCCGCTGACGATCCCGGACGTCGCGCCGTTCTACCAGAAGGGCGGGAGCATGCTCGGGACCAGCCGGACCAACCCGGCCAAGGACCCGAAGCACATGGCCAACGTGATCGACGGGCTGAACAAGCTCGGGGTCAAGTACCTCGTGACGATCGGCGGCGACGACACGGCGTTCAGCGGGAGCCAGGTGTACGCGACCGCGAAGGGGGCGATCAAGGTCGCGCACGTCCCCAAGACCATCGACAACGACCTGCCGCTGCCCCCGGGCATCCCGACGTTCGGGTTCGAGACGGCCCGGCACTACGGGGTGCAGCTCGCCCGCAACATCCACGAGGACGCGAAGACCACGACCCGCTGGTACCTCATCATCAGCATGGGCCGGGCGGCGGGCCACCTCGCGCTCGGCATCGGCAAGGCGTCGGCCGCCACCCTCACCATCATCGCCGAGGAACTCGCGAACCGGGACGTGTCGCTCGAACTGATCTGCGACATCATCATGGGCTCCATGATTAAGCGGAAGGCGGCGCAGGGCAAGGACTATGGATTGGTCGTGATGGCCGAGGGGCTGATGGAGGAGATCGGCGAGGACCGGCTCAAGGAGATCATGACGAAGCACCCGGGCAAGTTCGGGAACATCGAACTCGACGCCTTCGGGCACCTGCGGCTCGGCGAGATCGAGTTCGGCCGCATGGTCCGCACCACGCTCGCCGAGCGGCTCAAGGCGGTCGGCCTGAAGTTCGACATGGTCGACAAGGACCTGGGGTACGAGCTGCGGTGCGCCGACCCGATCCCGTTCGACGCCGAGTACACCCGGAACCTCGGGTACGGAGCGGTGAAGTACCTGCTGTCGCCGGAGGCGGAGAAGAACGGCGTGGTCATCACGTTCGTCGGCGGCTCGATGGTCCCGTGCCCGTTCCAGGACATGATCGACCCGAAGACGAAGAAGATGCGGCCGCGGCTGGTGGAGGTGACGGGCGAGAACTACGAGGTCGCCCGGCGGTACATGATCCGGCTGGAGCGGGCCGACTTCGAGGACCCGCACAAGCTGGAGAAGCTCGCCGCGGTGGTCAAGCTGACCCCGGCGCAGTTCCGCGAGCGGTTCGAGTACGTCGTGAAGTGACGGTGCGCCGTGACCGAGGATGAAGCGTTCATCCGTTCCGTAGTTGGGAGCCGCGGGGACAACACCCCGCGGCTCGCCTACGCCGATTGGCTCGACGACCGCGGCGAACCGCGTGGACCGTACCTGCGAGCAGCGTTCGCAGCGGCGGATCGAGACGCCGCACAGTTGCGCGAGGCAGCGATCGGACTTGACCCCGTTTGGGTCGCTCGCGTGAGCCGGCCGCCCGTCGGGGTGTGCTGCGACGTCGAGTGGAGCACAGCGGGCGAGGACGTCTGTTCCCACGACCTCGAGGAATTCGAGCGGCGTTTCGGAATCACGCTCCCCGTTGAGTACCGGGCGTTTCTGCTCAACAGCAACGGAGGAACGGTCGAATTCGCCCCGCTGCCCACCCCGACGGGCACCGCGGACCGCTTCTGTGGGTTTCACTCGCTGGCCAAGACGACCCACGACGACCCGGAAGGGAGCTTGGAGTACGAGTTCAACGTCACGCGCCACTCGCTGTACCGGCGCACGCGACGAGACGATGCTGAATACCACGTCCGGCTTCTGCGTCACATGATCATTGGCTGGGCTCCGGGCCGCACGATGTGGGTCGTCCTGGGGTTTGAAGGGCAGAGTGCGGGACGAATCCGGTTTCTCGACATGGCTCGCGGATACCCTCCCGGTCGGGAAGGGTCGATCGAGCCCGGCGGGTGGTTCGAGAGTCTTCCCAGATACCTCGCGGCTCTCCGCGCAGACCGCGCGTGACCCGGCAATGAGTTATCGCAGGGCTACTGCCGTGACCGAGGACGAGGCGTTGATCCGAGCCGTCGTGGACAACCCGGGGGACGACACCCCGCGGCTCGTCTACGCCGACTGGCTCGACGACCGCGACGACCCCCGCGGCCCGTACCTCCGAGCGGAACACGAGTGGGCTGCGACACACGACCCGAGCGAACGCGAGACGCTGCGGCAGATGGCGAAGGCGCTCGACCCCGTGTGGGTCGCCCGCGTTAGCCGCCCGCCCATCGGGGTGTGCTGCGACCACCTAAGACTGTCCGCGACCGGAGAAGTGAACGGATCGGAAGACATCGACGCCGCCGGGAAGGAACTCGACGTAAATCTCCCGCCGCAACTGCGTGCGTTGCTCCTGAACTACTCGATCGGCCATCTCAGGGGTGGCCCGTTCGTACTGCCGCGGAAGGGTGAACGGAATCATTGGGGAGTTGTCGCGGTCGCATGCCTGATTGACCCTGATTTCAACGACGCGATGGTCAGCTACGAATTGGTCGATCGTACCATTCACCTCCGCGAGGAGTACGAACTACCTATCACGCATGTGTTTCTGGCCGAACTACACGCCGAAGTCGTTGTGGTTTCGTGTCGCAAAGGTAACGCTGGCACCGTGCACTATTGGAATGGTTTCGAGGTGCGTGCCGAAAAGATCGCCGACACGGTCGGTGATTTCCTCGCCATGCTCATCCCCAAATCATGGCCACTGACAGACAAAGACTTTTCCCCCAATCCATAGTGAGCCGATGAACAACACGCAATCGACCGAGTTGATCTTCGAACTCTCGCGGCCGGGGCGGCGGTGCCACCGGTTGCCGGCGTGCGACGTGCCGGCCACGCAGGCGCTCGGCGACCTCATCCCGAGCGAGCACCTCGCCGCGAAGCCGCCCGAGTTGCCCGCGGTGAGCGAGATCGACCTGATCCGGCACTACACGAACCTGTCGGCCCGGAACATGAGCATCGACACCAACTTCTACCCGTTGGGGTCGTGCACCATGAAGTACAACCCGAAGCGGCACGAGCGGCTCGCGGCACTGCCGGGGTTCGCCAGCCTCCACCCGCTCCAGGACGACGACACCACGCAGGGCGTGCTCGAACTGCTCTTCGACATGCAGAACTACCTCGCCGAAATCTCCGGGCTCCCGGCGGTGTCGCTCCAGCCCGCGGCCGGCGCGCAGGGCGAACTCACGGCGCTGTTCGTCGCCGCCGCGTACTTCCGCGACAAGGGCGAGACGCACCGCCGCAAGGTGCTCGTCCCCGACTCGGCCCACGGCACCAACCCGGCGTCGGCCGCCCTCGCCGGGTTCGACACGGTCACCGTGAAGAGCAACGCCAAGGGGCTGGTTGACATCGAGGACTTGAAGGCGAAGCTCGGCAACGACGTCGCCGTGTTCATGATCACCAACCCGAACACGCTCGGGCTGTTCGAGACGCAGATCAAGACGATCACCGACATGCTGCACGCGGCCGGCGCGCTGGTGTACCTCGACGGCGCGAACATGAACGCCATCCTCGGCATCACCCGGCCCGGCGACTTCGGGGCCGACATGCAGCACTACAACGTCCACAAGACGTTCACCGGCCCGCACGGCGGCGGCGGCCCCGGCAGCGGCCCGATCGCGGTCCGCGACTTCCTCGCCCCGTACCTCCCCGCCCCCATCGTGGCGAAGGACGGCGACCGCTTCCGGCTCAACTTCGACGTGCCGAAGAGCATCGGCCGCGTGCGGAGCTTCTTCGGGAACGTCGGCATCCTGTTCCGCGGGTACTGCTACATTCGCACTCTCGGGCCGGACGGCCTGAAAGAAGTGAGCGAACAAGCTGTGCTGAACGCGAACTACCTCCGGGCGCGAGTGGCCGAGGTGTTCGACGTTCCGCACGCCGGCCCGTGCATGCACGAGTTCGTCGCCAGCGGCCGGTCGCTGCTCCGCGAGCGCAAGGTCCGCGCGATGGACATTTGCAAGCGGCTGCTCGACTACGGGTTCCACGCGCCGACGGTGTACTTCCCGCTCGTCGTGGCCGAGGCGCTGATGATGGAGCCGACGGAGACCGAGAGCAAGGAGACGCTCGACGCCTTCACCGACGCACTCATCAAGATCAGGGCCGAAGACCCGGAGTTGCTGCGCACCGCCCCGCACACGCACATCATCTGCCGGCCCGACGAGGTGAAGGCCGCCAAGGAGCCGGTCCTGCGGTGGACCGCGGGGTGAGTGCCGGTTGCCAAGTCCGATCGTTGCATACCTGTAGCCGGCCTCTGTGAGGCCGGTGCTTGGGGACTCCCGGAAGCGCCGGCCTCACAGAGGCCAGCTACAGAAGACGAACCAGTTGTTCACGGGCGGGACGCCCGCGGTCCCAGGGAACGCCGTTACCGACTGTACGCCGTCGCCGAGGCGCTCTGAATCGTCTTGGAGCACCCCGCACCGGACGCGAGGCCGGCGACAACAGCCACGAGAAGCGCGACGCGGCGCACGAGCTTGGTCATCATCGTCTCCGGGGCATGGGTTCATCGCTCATAGCCACGTGGCGGTCGGTGCGTCAACCCCGCGCACCCCGCCGCGAACGCGGTTATCATTTCTCGCACCCGGTCCGTGGAGCCCTTCCATGCAACGTGCGCTGCTCGCACTCGTCCTCGCGTTCGCGGTCCCCCTTCAGGTGACGGCCGCACCCGTGCTGCTCGACGTCGACGCGTCGGACGTGGGCCGCCGGGTGATCCACGTTCGCGAACTCGTGCCCGCCGAACCGGGGCCGCTCGCACTCCACTACCCGAAGTGGATCCCCGGCCGGCACCGGCCCGTCGGGCAGATCGCGAACGTTTCGGCGCTCAAGATCACCGCCAGGGGCGAGGCGCTCGCGTGGCACCGTGACGACGCCGACCCGTTCACGCTCCACTGCACGGTTCCCGAGGGCGCGAAGGCCGTCGAGGTACAGTTCGACCTGCTCCTCGCGGCGGGGAGCGAGGGCGGGGCGCAGTTCATGACGGTCGCGTCGCCGAAGGTGATGACGATGAACTGGAACGACGTGCTGCTCTATCCCAAGTGTGCGAAGCCGCTCGAACTCCCAGTCGTCGCCCGCGTGAAGCTGCCGAACGGCTGGAAATTCGGCACCGCGTTGCCCGTCGCGAAGGCGTCCGACAAGGACGGCTCGGTGCTGTTCGAGGGGGTGCCGCTCGAAACGCTGATCGACTCGCCGCTGCTCGCCGGGGAGCACGTTCGCGTCGTCCCCATCGGGGCCGGCAAGGAGCACTCGGTCGTGATCGCGTGCGACAGCCCCGACGGACTCGAGGCGACGCCCGAGACGCTGAAGGCGTGGAATCAACTTCCGGCCGAGGCTGCAGCGCTGTTCGGCCCCGAGCGGCCGTACAAGGCGTACACGTTCCTGCTCGGGTTGAGCAACCACATCCCGCGGGCCGGGATCGAGCACCACCAGTCGAGCGACAACCGGCTCGGCGAACTCGCACTGGTGAAGGCGGCCGAGCGCCGCACAGCGGCCACACTGTTCCCGCACGAGTTCGTTCACGCGTGGAACGGGAAGTTCCGCCGGCCCGCGGACATGATCGTCGGCGACTACCAGGTGCCGCAGCAGACGCGGCTGCTGTGGGTGTACGAGGGGCTCACGAACTACCTCGGCTGGCTCCTCGCGGCCCGCTCGGGGCTACTCGCCCCGGACGACGCCCGCGAGTACCTCGCGCTCACCGCGGCGCGGATGACCAACTCGCGCGGCCGGGCGTGGCGGCCGCTCGACGACACCGCCGCGGCCGCGAGCGTGCTTTTCGACGCGCCGCGGTCGTGGGCCTCGTCGCGCCGGGCCGTGGACTTCTACGACGAGGGCACCCTGCTCTGGCTCGACGTGGACGTGATGATCCGCACCAACACCAAGGGGAAGAAGTCGCTCGACGACTTCTGCAAGGCGTTCCACGGCGGCGGCACCGGCAGGCCCGAGGTAAAGGGCTACAAGCTCGACGACGTGCTCGCGGCGCTGGCGGCCGTGGATCCGGCCACCAACTGGAAGGCGTACTTCGCCCGCCGCGTTGAGGCCGTCGCCGACGCGCCGCCGCTCGAAGGCATCACCGGCGCCGGGTGGAAGCTCGGGTTCGCCGAGAAGCCGTCGGACCTGTTCGCGGCGCAAGAGGGGCTCTCCCGCGGCGTGAACCTGTTCGACTCGCTCGGGTTGCTGCTCGGCCCGGAAGGGGCGGTCTCGGACGTGGTCCCCGAGCGGCCCGCGGCGAAGGCCGGTCTGGCCCCCGGCATGAAGGTGATCGCCGTGAACGGCCGCCGGTACACGCCCGACGCGCTCAAGGCCGCGGTCGGCGGCACCCGGACCGGCGGGAAGTTGGAACTGCTCGTCGAGAGCGGCGACTTCTTCAAGACGCACGCGGTCGAGTACGCGGGCGGCCTTCGCTACCCGCGACTGGAGAAGGCCGAGGGCCGCGACGACCTGCTCGCCGACATCGTCAAGCCGCGGGGGAAGTGATCCACGGTAGGTCGCTCGCTCCGCGAGCGACACGCGGGCCACACCGGCGACCGTCGTTGCGCCGGGGCGCGACTCGCGGAGCGAGTCGCCTACTGAAAAGCATCGATCAGCTTGTGCAGGTGGACGTGGTGCGGGCCGAGCTTGCCGCCGTAGTTCCCGGCGGTGATCCCCCGCACCCCGGGGCACCGCGTCGCGGCCAGGATGCCCTCCCAGGTCGCGCGCTCCACGGTCGCCAGGTCGAGCCCGTCGAACACCAGCTCGTACACCGCGTTCACGCCCTCGGGCAGCGCCGACTTCACCGCCCCGCGGAGCGTCGGGCAGTACGCCTCGTTCGTGCTCGCCTTCAGCGCCTGGTACTTGCTCCCGACCTTGCTCCCGGACCGCACGACGCCGCCCGGGAACGGCAGGATCACCCCGGGCAACTTGCGGATCGCCGCGACCCCGGCCTCGGCCGCCGCCAGCGCCGCGGCCTGCGACTCGCCGAGGATCAGGAAGTTCCCGCCGCCCACCCCCTTCACCGTGTCGAACGACTCCTCGCACAGGAACTCGCCGTCCATCGTCGGCACCCGCCAGTACCGCTTCCCGCCGAGCAGCTTGCTGATCTGCCACCCGTCGCCGAAGTACCGCAACTGGCCGCCGACCTTGATCGACCGCCCCGGGTCGCCGGTGAGCCCGTTGAAGCACGCGGTGGTCGCGCACGTCAGCACGCACTGCGCGACGCGGTTCACGACGGCCTTCTGGAGCCCGTCGCGGCTGAACCCGAAGAACAGCATCGCGAGCCCCGGGCGGCCGTCGGGCGTTTCACTGGGCGAGAGTTCGCGCTCGATGCCGGCCTCGGCGTCGCACCCGATGACGCTCGCCGCGTACCCGGTCGCGGCCTGCCCGGCCGTGCGCGCCCACCCGATCGTCTCGGCGGTCACGACGACGCGGGTGGCGGTCATCGGGAACGCCTCGGCGAACGTGTCCTCGACGGGAACGGAGTTGACGGTTCGCACGGTCGCGGGCCTCGGGTCGTCGCGGGGGTCGTGGGGATTGAGTATTCGCGCACGCGGGCCGGTGCAACACGATTCCCGGGCCGCAATCTCCCCGTCGGGACATTAATTGTCTGGACAACCATCGTCCCGACGGGTAATATTCGGGCATGGCACCCGAGGCCGCTATCGCCGACGCGCGCCGGTTCGACTCGCCCGAACAGGAGGCGTACCTCGCCCTGTGGCGGACGTACGACCGGCTCCGGGCGCTCGAGGACGAGCTGTTCGCGGAGTTCGAGCTGACGGCCCAGCAGTACAACGTGCTGCGGCTCTTGCGGGCGGCCCGGCCCGAGCCGCTGCCGACGCTCGTCCTCGCGGAGCGACTCGTGTCGCGGGCACCGGACATCACCCGGATGCTCGACAAGCTCGAGGCCCGCAAGCTGCTGACCCGCACGCGGTCCACCGAGGACCGCCGGGCCGTGCTGGTGGCCATCAGTGCCGCGGGGATCGCGCTCCTCGATCAGATCGCCGGCCCGCTGCGCGAGTGCCACGGGCGGCAGCTCGGGCACCTCTCGCCCGCACAACTGAAGTCCCTCGCCGCGCTGCTGAAGGCCGCCCGTGCCCCGCACGAGCCGCCCGGCAGCGCGTGGGTGTAACCGAACCGCCACGAACCAGGAGTCCTCCATGTCCGCAACGAACGTTGATGTGGTCGTCGTCGGCGGCGGCCCGTCGGGGAGCACCGTCGCGACGATCCTCGCCCAGAAGGGGCTCTCGGTGGAGCTGTTCGAGCGGGACCACTTCCCGCGGTTCCACATCGGCGAGTCGATGATCCCCAACACCTACTACGCGATCGAGCGGACCGGGCTGCTGGCGAAGATGAAGGGGAGCCACTTCGTCAAGAAGCACAGCGTCCAGTTCGTGGACCAGAAGGGCCGGCTCTCGGAGCCGTTCTACTTCGCGGACAACAAGCCGCACGAGTCGTCGCAGACGTGGCAGGTGCGGCGGAGCGAGTTCGACACGCTCGCGCTCAACCACGCCCGCGAGAACCGCGTGAAGGTGTCCGAGGGGGCACGGGTCCACGAAGTGATCTTCGAGGGGACGCAGGCGGTCGGCGTGCGGGTGAAGCCCGAGGACGGCCCCGAGCGCGAGGTGCGGTCCAAGGTGGTCATCGACGCCAGCGGCCAGAGCACCCTCATCATCGACCGGTTCGGGCTCCGCGAATGGGACCCGCAGCTCAAGAAGGCCGCGCTGTGGACGTACTGGAAGGGCGCGTACCGCGACACCGGCAAGGACGAGGGCGCGACCATCGTCATCCAGACCGAGGGCAAGAAGGGCTGGTTCTGGTACATCCCGCTGCACGACGACGTCATCTCGGTCGGCGTCGTCGCGGACCACGACTACCTGTTGAAGAACCGCGACAGCAAGGACCCCGAGACGATCTACTTCGAGGAGGTCGCGAAGGCCCCCGGCGTGCAGCCGCGGATCAAGGACGCGACGCGGTGCGACATCTTCCGCATCCAAAAGGAATACACGTACCGGGCGAAGCAGGCGGCCGGCAACGGGTGGTGCCTCGTGGGCGACGCCTTCGGGTTCCTCGACCCGCTGTACTCGTCGGGCCTGCTGCTCGCGATGACGTCCGGCTCGATGGCCGCGGACGCGATCACCGAGGCGTTCGCGAAGCAGGACTTCTCCGAGGCGCAGCTCCGCACGTGGGAGAAGCCGTACCTCCAGGGGATGGACCGGATCCGCCGGCTCGTGTGCGAGTTCTACGACGGCCTGAGCTTCGGCCGGTTCGTCAAGAAGCACCCGCACCTCAAGGGGCTGGTGACCGACGTGCTGATCGGCGACGTGTTCAAGAACGAGGTGGACGTGCTGTGGCCGCTGATGGACGAACTGCGGGCCGAACAGGGGATCGCACCGTACGCGCCGGTGGCGGCCGGGGCGGCCTGATCGTCGCGGGCCGGGCGGGGTCGTAGGCTGTCGGTAACCCCGACCGTGCCGCGCCCCCGGACGCCCCCCATGTCGCTCCCCGAGTCCCTTCCGTTCCTCGTCGCCGCGGGCCTGCTCCCGGCGATGCTCGCCCTGATGGCCGCCGGGGATCGGGCGGCGCGCCGCACCGGGCCGCCGCAGAGCGGGCCGGTGGACGCGGCGGTTCTCGCCCTCCTCGGCCTCCTCCTCGGGTTCCAGTTCGCCGGGGCGTCGAACCGCCTCGACGCGCGGCGGCAGATCGTCGTGCGGGAGGCCAACGCGATCGGCACCGCGTACCTGCGGATCGACCTCCTCCCCCCGGAGGAGCAGCCGCCCCTCCGGGTCCTGTTCCGGGCGTACACCGCGAAGCGGATCGATATGGTCCAGGCGGGCGGGGCCGAGCAGGCCGTCGCGGCCGACGCGGAGTCGCGCCAGATGCAGAACGAGATCTGGACCCGGGCCGTGGCGGCGTGCCGCCGGGCCCCGTCGCCGGCCACCGAGATGCTCGTCCTCCCCCCGCTGAACGACATGTTCGACGTGACGACCGACCGGCTCACCGCGGCCCACACGCACACCCCGCTCCTGGTCGTCGCGCTGCTGCTGGGCGTCACGCTCACGAGCGGGTTCCTCGTCGGCTCCGCGACGAGCGGGTCGCACCGGGCGTGGCCGCTGCGGGCTCTGTTCGCGGTGGTGGTCGTCGGCACCCTGTACGTCACGCTCGACATGGAGTTCCCCCGGGTGGGCCTGATCCGGGTGTGGGAGGCCGACGGCGCGATGGCGGCCACGCTCGCGGGGATGAAGTGACCTACGCGCCCTTCCCCTCGCCCGCGGGCAGCAGCCGCAGCGTCGCGCGCGACGCCCGGATCACCTCGGCCTGGAGCCAGGGGATCGGGATCGACTCGCCGGATTGCCACAACGGGAGCTGGTCGGCGTGGTGGTCGGACCACGGGTTCCCGCTCTGGCCCCCGCACAGCACGAACCGGCTCTTCGCGAGGTCCCCCAGGTCGAACGCGGTCCGCATGTTCGCCATGTTGTGCGTGTAGCCCGTGGGGTTCGTGGGCCGCGCGCCGGCCTGGCTGATCGTGTTCGTGTCCCCCCCGCACGGGACCGGGCCGAGGTTGAACACCGGGCCGAGCCACGGGTGGTTCTTGAACAGCGGGTGGTCGAGCCGCAACTGCCGCACGTGGCCCCAGGCCCAGTACGCGGGGCCGGGGCCGACGGTCGTGCGCAGGTGCAATACCACCTTCCCCAGTGCCGCCTCCATCTCGGCCGGCCACGACGCGAACCAGCCCGCGGGTTGCTCGTTGAGTTGGCGCACGAGGAACCCGATGCGACGGTCCACGAAGAAGTTGTCCTCGAGCGGGCCGCCGCGCTCGCCGAGCGCCGCGCGCCACGCCTTCGGGGTCTTGACCTTCGCGGTCCGCACGCACATCTCGGCCAGGAACAGCTCGAACACGCACGCCGCCGGCGACTCGGAATCGACCTGCCCGTCCCACTCCCCCAGCAACTCCAGCCCGTCGGCCGCGTCGGTGGTCGTGGGGGTCAGTGACAGCACGGTGTCACGCACCTCCTCCCACGGGATCGACCGCACGCCGCGCTGGAGCGCGAGGCAGTCTTCGACGGTCCACCCAGTATCCTTCGCGGCGAGCGCCTCGGTGATCGACCGCACGCGGTACGGGTCGCAGTAGTCGGCGCTCAGCCACGGCTCGGGCGCCGGCCACACGGGCTCGTTGTTCGCGGTCGCGAAGTAGCCGTCAGGAAAATCAGAGCGGTTCGGCATCGCGTCGAACGGCACCATCCCGTTCCAGTCGGAACCGGGGAGCCACCCCGGCCGCGGGACGAGCCCGTGCCCCGCGGCCCGCTGCGGGATCTGGCCGATGAGCTGCCAGCCTATTGCGCCGTTGGTATCGGCGTAAAGCACGTTGAGCGGCATCAGCGGCCACTCGGCGAAGCTGCGGCGGAACTCGTCGAACGAGCGGGCGGTGACCGCGTCGAAGTAGCCGTTCACCGGGAGCGGTTCGAGCCACACCGCCCGCAGCGACACGGCGAGGGTCACGTCCTCGACCAGCGGCGTGATGACCGGCCCGCGGGGGGTGACGACGACGTCGATGACCTCGTCGGCCGCGCCCTTCACGCGGATCACCTCGCGGCGCACCTCGCACGGCGCGAACGAGCCGTCGGCGCTTTTCGCGCTGCGACCGTCGGGGCCGAGTTCTTCGAGATAGATGTCGGAGTTGTCGGTGAGGCCGGCCGTGACGCCCCAGGCCGCGAAGCCGTTGTGGGCGATCGAGAACGTCGGCGTGCCGGCGAGTTGCGCGCCGGCCGCCTCCCACTCGGGGCACCGGGCGTGCGCCAGGTACCACGGCGGGGGCGCGCTCGGCGCGAGGTGCGGGTCGCTGGCGAGGACCGGCTTGCCCGACGCCGTGCGGCTCCCGGCGATGACCCAGTTGTTCGAGCCGCCGCCCGCCGGAAGCACGTCTCGCAGCGCGCCGATATCCTCCATCAGCTTCTGGACGTGAGGGGGAGAGACCGAACCGTCGCCGGTTGTTGTTTCCCCCTCTCCCCCTCTTCGTGTTTCCCTCTCTCGGAGCGCAGCGACTGGGTCGAACGCGAGCAGCGCGTCGGGGCCGTCGGCGAGCAGAATCCGCAGGCGCGCGAGTTCGACGTCCCAGTTCGACGCGAGCGAGAACGACTGCAGTTTCATGAGCGTGAGGACGTCGAGCCCGGCCCACGGCGACGGCGCGCCGCCGAGGATCGCGAACTCGTGCGGCGCGTGCGGCAGACCGACCGAGGTGCCCGCGGTGACGCCGGCCGCGAACGCTTCGAGCCGCCGCCGCACGACCTCCGAAAGAAACGGGTACTGCTTCTCGGACGAGGCGTGGAACCCGATCCGCCGGCTCATGCGGTCGGCCCCGAGGCCGGCCGGACCGACCCACTCGGCGAGCCGCCCGCGGCCGACGCGCCACATGGTTTCGAGCTGCGCGGCGCGGTCCTGCCCCTGGCAGAACCCGATCGCGTAGTACGCATCGAGTTCCGACTCGGCGTCGATGTGCGGGACGCCGTTGCCGTCGCGGCGGACGGTGACGGGCGCGGCGAGGCCGCGGACGCGTAGTTCACCGGTGGTGGTCGGGAGCCGGCGGCCCAGCAACAGGCGCATCAGATAATACGTGACACTCATGCATGAATGATACGCACCGGGGGCCGCACCTCGGCTGGTGTAACTCTGTACCCACCGGTACGATTCAGGAACTGGTTGTGGGGGGATCGCGCCGTGGATTTGTTCGACAGCATGCGGAGCCAGAACCGGATGTCGGCGCGGCCCCTCGCGGCCCGGATGCGGCCGCGTTCGCTCGACGAGTACGTCGGGCAGGATCACTTCCTCGGGCCGGGCAAACTGCTCCGGCGGATGCTCCTCGCGGACCGCATCAACTCGCTCATCTTCTACGGCCCGCCGGGGTGCGGGAAAACCGCCCTCGCGCATGTGATCGCGAACCACACCAAGAGCCGCTTCAAGCCGCTCAACGCGGTGTCCACGGGCACGAAGGAGGTCCGCGAGATTCTGCTCGAAGCGCGGCAGCACCTCGAAGACCTCGGCGAGCGCACGATCCTGTTCCTCGACGAGATCCACCGCTTCAACCGCGCCCAGCAGGACGTGCTGCTGCCCGACGTGGAAGACGGCGTCGTGATCCTGATCGGCGCGACGACGCAGAACCCTTTCTTCGCGATCAACACGCCGCTCCTGTCGCGGAGCCAGATCTTCCAGTTCGAGCCGCTGACCCGCGACAACATCCGCACCGTCATCACGCGAGCGCTTGCCGACAAGGAACGCGGCCTCGGCAACACACCGGTGACGGTGACCGACGACGCTCTCGCGTTTCTCGTGGAAGCGTGCGACGGCGATGCGCGCCGCGCGCTCACGGCGCTGGAGATCGGCGTCAAAAGTCAGGAGTCGGGTGTCAGGAATCAGGGGTCGGATGTGTCTTCTTGGACTCCGGACGCCGGACTCCCGACTCCGGTTTTGTTCGACCTTCAACTCGCGCAGGACTCGATCCAGCGGAAGGTGCTTGAGTTCGATCCGACCGGCGACACGCACTACGACGTCGCATCGGCGTTCATCAAGAGCCTGAGGGGGAGCGACCCGGACGCGGCGCTGTACTGGTGCGCCCGGATGCTCGAATCGGGCGAAGACCCGCGGTTCGTGGCGCGGCGGTTGGTGATCTTCGCGTCGGAGGACATCGGCAACGCGGACCCGTTCGCGGTGGTGCTGGCGAACGCCGCGTGGGACGCGGTCGAGCGCGTCGGCATGCCCGAGTGCCGCATCAACCTCGGCCACGCGGTCTGCTACCTGGCGACGTGCCTGAAGTCGAACGCCGCGTACATGGGCATCGAGGCCGCGCTGAAGGACGTTCGCGAGGGCCGCACACTTCCCGTGCCGCGGCACCTCCGCGACGGCAACCACAAGGCCGCGAAGAAGGAGTTCGGGCACGTCGGCTACAAGTATGCCCACGACTACGGCGACGGCTGGGTCGATCAGGAGTACGTCCCGACGGACGCGGTGTACTACGAGCCGACCGACCGCGGCCACGAGGCGAAGATCAAGGCCCGCGTCGAGGAGTTGCGGAAGCGGAAGGGCAAGCCCGCGGACGGCGAGGAGAAGCCGAAATGACGGAGGAGGAGTGGGAAAGCCTCGCTGGCTGGTGCGATGCTCTCGAAGCCGTACCGAAACCGATCAACCACCGAAAAATGCTGCTGTGGCTCGTGTCGATCTGTCGCTGTTCAAACTGTGAAGGATGGGAACCGGAGATCATCACACATTTGGACGTGATCGAAAGATTTTCAGACGGCCTCGCAAGCGATGCTGAATTTGACGCGGCCGTGGGGCGAGCGTCCTACATCTCCTACACGAGTATGGGTCACGATCCCCTCGCCCGCGTGATTGATGATCTTGACAATCCGCTGCTGTGTACTGAGCCAATCACCATACTCGATTACGCCGTGGAATGGCTTGTAACTCAGGCGGATTCACCCGCGCAATCACTCCTCCGCGACATCTTCGGCAACCCGTCCCGGCCGGTCGCGTTCGATCCCGAGTGGCGCACGAGCACTGCGGTGTCGCTGGCGAAGCACATGTACGAGTCGCGGGACTTCAGCCCGATGCCGATCCTCGCCGACGCGCTTCAGGACGCCGGGTGCGAGGACGACGCGATCCTGTCGCACTGCCGCGACGCGAAGCAGGTCCACGTCCGCGGGTGCTGGGTCGTCGATCTGCTACTCGGGAAGGCGTGAGCGACGGATTACAATGCCGGTGTGTCGCACACTCCAGAGGGTTACCGATGGGAACCGACACGATGGGAAAGGTGATCGTTCGCGCGAAGGTCGAGAACCTTGACGATCAGTACATGGCTCACAAGGGGTTGCTCCCCGCTGAACAGATTCGCACTCTGGAAGTGGACGATGCGCTCGTCGATACCGGCGCGACGGGCCTCATGATCCCAACGCGGTTGCTCGGCAGTCTCGGGCTTCGCCCCACCCGCGCCCGACAGGCTAAGACGGTTGGCGGGTTCATCCCGATGCAGATGTACGAAGCGGTCCGCCTCACCATCCAGGGCCGGGAGTGCGTCGTCGAGGTCCATGAAATCCCGGACCACTCGCCCGTGTTGATCGGCCAAATTCCGCTGGAGGCGCTCGATTGGGTCGTCGATCCCATCGGGCAGCGGTTGATTGGCAATCCCGAGCACGGTGGCCTGCACATGGCCGAGGCGTTCTGACTCGCGACCGATTCGCCGCATCCATTTGCCGCACGTCGCCGCGGCCCGCCACGAAGCGTCGCACCCGCACCCGCACCCCAAACCGGGTCGTCGATCTGGTGCTGGGCAAGAGCTGACGGTACGCTCTCGGTGGAGGTGAACCATGTCCGCACTCGCATCCCCGCTGCCGGTCCCGCGCCGGCGGCCCAACCCGCACAAGTGGACTGTTGCCGAGTTCCACAGGCTGTGCGGGCTCGGGCTGTTCGCGGGGCAGCGGCCCATCCTCCTCGACGGCGTCATCCTGGAGCAAGGGCCGATGGACGCGCCGCACGGGAACGGGGTCGAGCGCACCGACTCCGCCGTTCGCGCCGCGTTCGGCACCGGGTGGCGGTTCCGCATCCAACTCCCGCTCGTACTCGGCCTCCACACCGACCCGATGCCCGATGTCGCCGTGATCGCCGGAGCGCTGAGCGGATCGCCCGGGCACCCCACGACGGCGGCGCTGGTCGTCGAGGTGTCCGACACGACGCTCGACACCGATGTCACCGAGAAGGCCGAACTGTACGCGACCGCCGGCGTCCTCGACTACTGGGTGCTCGACCTCGGCGGCAGCCGGCTCCTCGTGTTCCGCGACCCCGGCCCGCTGCCCGCCGCTCTCGGCACGACTGCGTACCGCACGCGGCTCACGCTCGGCCCGACCGACGCCGTCGCCCCACTCGCCGCACCGGCCGCTTCGATCCGCGTGGCCGATCTGCTGCCGTGACGGGCCGCGGGCTTTCCCCCGCATCCATTTGCCGCATGTCGCCGCCGCGGGTACGCTGACGACCTACTCTCCGTGGCGTCAGGGCCGGCTGATGTTTCCGACCGCACAGAAGGTTGACGCGCTGCAAGCGGCCGTCGGCACCGACGCGCTCCTGTTCCTCCCGGAACTCGCGCTGTGCGTCGGCATCGTCGCAATGCTCCTCGCGCGCCTCGTGCCGCTCCTCGACCGCGTCCACCTCGGCGGCCTGGCGCTCGCCGCGGTTGCGGTCGCGCTGTGTGCCGCGGCCAGGCAGGTTGAGGCCAACGAGTGGGCCGGGGCGTACTTCGGCGGGATGCTCAGTTCCGACCCGTTCGCAGGCCTCGTTCGCTGCTTCATCCTCACCGCGGCGCTGCTCACGGTCTTGTTGACGCAACTCACGCGCATCCCGGACGCTCCCGACTCGGCCGACTTCCACGTCCTGCTCCTCGGGGGCACGCTCGGCATGATGCTGATGGCGTCGGCGAACCACCTGCTGATGATCTTCGTCGCCGTCGAGATGGCGAGCCTCCCGGGGTACGCGCTCGCCGGGTTCCTGAAGGGCCGCAGGGCCGGCAGCGAGGCGGCGCTCAAGTACGTCGTCTACGGGGCCGGTGCGAGCGGCATCATGCTCTACGGCATCACGCTGGTCGCCGGCGTCTTCGGCACCGGCTCGCTAGCCGATGTCGCGGCCGGCGTCGGCCACCGCGGGCTCGACCTGCCGGTCCTTGCGGGGTTCTCGCTCGTCCTCATCGGTCTCGGGTTCAAGCTCGCCGCGGTGCCGTTCCACTTCTGGTGCCCGGACGTGTTCGAGGGCGCGGCCGCGGAGGTCGCGGGGTTCCTGTCGGTCGCGTCGAAGGCGGCGGCAGTGGCGCTCACGCTGCGAATACTGCTCGTTCTCCAGGCCGCGAGCGCCCAATGGGCCGTCGTCGAGACGCTCGGGCTGATCGTGGGCGTGATCGGGGCGGTCACCGTCACGTTCGGCAACCTCGCGGCGTTCGGGCAACCGAACCTCAAGCGGCTCCTCGCGTACTCGACCATCGCGCACGCCGGGTACATGCTCCTCGGCGTCGCCACCCTCACCCCCGCCGGCGCGTCGGGGGTGCTGTTCTACCTCGCGGCGTACATCGTCATGAACCTCGGCGCGTTCGCGTGTGTCGCTCTCGTCAGAAACGCGACCGGGAGCGAGACGATCGACGCCTGCCGCGGGCTGGCGCAGCGGTCGCCGGTTCTCGCCGTCACGCTCACTGTGTTCCTGCTGTCGCTGCTCGGCCTGCCGCCGCTCGCCGGGTTCGCCGGGAAGTTCCAGGTGTTCGAGGCGCTGTACGAGGCCGGGCGCGCAGCGACCGCGAGCGGCCCGCCGCGGCTCGGTGCGGTGTTCTACGCGCTGCTCGCCATCGGGGCGGTGAACACCGCAGTGAGCGCGTACTACTACCTCAAGATCGCGCGTGCGGTGCTGCTCGACGAGCCGACCGACCCGGCCCCGATCCGCACCACGCCGCTGACCGCGGCGTACCTCGCGCTGCTCGCGGCGGCGCTGCTCGCGCTCGGCGTCGTGTGGGACCCGCTCACCGACCTCACCGGCCGCGCCGTCGCCACCTTCGGCAAGTGACCCTCATGCTCATCGACACGCACACGCACCTCTTCGACGACCGGTTCCGCAGCGACCTCCCCGCGGTGCTGGAGCGCGCCGCGGCCGCGGGCGTCGAGCGCGCCGTCTGCCTCGGCATCGACCGCGAGTCGTCGCTCGAATCGGTCGCCCTCGCGAAGAAGTACCCGCTCGTCGTCGCGGCCGTCGGCATTCAGCCGAACTCGGTCGCGGAGGCGAAGCCCGGAGACTGGGAAGACGTGGTGCGGCTCGCGGAGACCGAGCCGCGGGTGGTCGCCATCGGCGAGACCGGCCTCGACCGCTACTGGGACAAGACGCCGTTCGCGCAGCAGGAAGAGATGTTCGACCGGCACATCGAACTGGCCCGGCGGCTCGGCAAGCCGTTCGTGATCCACTGCCGCGAGGCCGAGGCGGACGTGGTGAAGGTGCTGCGGCGCGAGTTCGCGGCGCACGGGCCGGTGCGGGCGGTGATGCACTCGTTCAGCGGCGACCTCGCCACCGCACTCGCGTGCCTGGAAATGGGGCTTTACGTCTCGTTCGCCGGAATGGTGACGTACCCGAACGCGCAGAACCTCCGCGACGTGGCGAAGCTCGTCCCGCTCGACCGGTTGCTCGTCGAGACGGACTGCCCGTACCTCGCCCCGCAGCCCGTCCGGGGGAAGCGGAACGAGCCGGCGCACGTCGCGCACACTGCGGCCGTGCTCGCCCAGGTGAAGGGCGTGAGCGTTGGCGAGTTGGAGGAGCACACGACGCGGAACGCCCGCGCCTTCCTCGGCCTCGCCCCCGGTTAAGCGCGAGCGGTCCCGAGTTGCGGGTCGGTGGCACGGGCCTCTGGCCTGTGCCGGCTTCCACAGGCCGAAGGCCTGTGCCACCAGAACTGTGCGTCAGCGCGACTCGCCCTTCGCGGCGGCCTTCTGCATCTCTTCGAGCTTCTTGATCGACTCGGGGTCGGTGGGCACCGGGGCCGGCTGCGGCTGCGAGTCGCCGCACCCGGTCAGCACCACCGACACCAGGAACGCGGCCAGGAGAGCGGATCGGGTCACGGCGGTCCTCGGGGAGAGGGTCGTACCGAATCGCAGGAATTCGTTTCTTTGTTGGTGGGGCAGGCATTCCTGCCTGCCTCGTGAGGCGGTTGGAGGCAGGCAAGAATGCCTGCCCCACCACGTGCAACTGATCCACGCGATTCGGTGTCAGTTGTCGAAGGTCACCACGCCGCCGTCGGACCGGCTGCACATCCGCATGAACTGGACCGGGTCCACGCTGTACCGGATGAACCGCACCGCCCCGTCGCCGAACACGGCGTTCATGCCCGAGATGTGCGACGACCCGAACCGGTAGTGCTCGTCTTCGGGCACGCTCGCGTCCGGCTTGTCTTGTGCCGGGGTCCACCAACTCGACCCGTTCGCCTTCGCGCCGCGGATGATGTCGCCGTCGATTCCCGGCCCGGCCCAGAATTCGTTGTCCGCGCAGCACGTCTTCGCCGTGTTCAGGATCTTCTCGCCCACGAACAAGGTGTTCGACGTGCCGTCGCTGATCGCCTGCATGGTCAGCACGCCCGGCTGGTTGCCGTTGTTCGACCCGCGGCTGCGGACCAGCGGGCCGGCGGAGGACGTTGCGGGCGTGGAGTAGGGGCTGGTGCCGCCGTTGCCGGCGTAGTCCGCCCGGTGCCCGCCGCTCACCACTCGCGGCGCGCCGCGGGCCGGGCAGGTGTAGACCAGCAGCGGGGTCGCCCGGATCACCGCATTCCCGGCAGGCGTGAGCGGTTGGTTGTAGAGCTGGCCCTGCTCGAGGTGCGGGAGGATCTCGTAACTCCAGCCCCAGTCGATGCGGTTCTTCGGCGGGTTGTCGGTGCCGTCGTGGGGCACCTCGGTTCCGGCGGTCGGCAGGTACCCGGTCACGTCGTGGTACCCGTGGACGGCCAGTCCGATCTGCTTCAGGTTGTTCTGGCACTTGGTCCGGGCGGCGGCCTCGCGGACCTTCTGAACGGCGGGCAGCAACAGTCCGATGAGAATTGCGATGATCGCGATCACCACGAGCAACTCGATCAGCGTGAAGGCGCAGCGTTTGAGCGACGACATTGACCCCTCGGGAGATGTGAAGAGGGAACCGAACCCGAGACCGTGACCGCCGGTGTTATAATCAAAATCTCACAATTCCGCCATCGAAATACGCTTGGTTTCCTGGGGTCGCGGGATCGGAACTGGCACCCGGCCGGGGGGTTGAATGGGGTAGGAGGGCGCGAGCCCCCGACACGCACTTATCGGCGATGAGGGTTTCGAAATGCCGTACCGACCCCTGGTCCTGTTCCTCCTGACGGCCGCGGGGGCCGTCGCGCTGGGCGAGGCCGCCCCCGTCGAGGCCCAGACCGCTCAGGAAAAGAAGCAGAAGCGGCTCGAAAAGTTCCTGAAGAAGAACGCCAAGCCCGATGAGGCACCCGCCAAGCAGCCCGAGGTGCCCATCGCCAGGCCGGCCCCGGTCGCCGACCCGGTCAAGGCGAAGGACGCCGCGGCGCTGGCCCGGTACATCGACGCCGAGATCGCCCGCGGCCTGGCCGAGGAAAAGCTCTCACCGTCGCCCCGGTGCTCCGACGACGAGTTCCTCCGTCGGGCGTGCCTCGATATCGCCGGCACAATCCCAACGGCCGACAAGGCCCGCGCGTTCCTCGACGCGAAGGACGCCGACAAGCGCGAGAAGTTGCTGGACGAGTTGCTCGCCGACCCGCGGTACGGCCGGCACCTCGCCGACGCCTGGACCGCGAAGCTGTTCCCGGCCGACTCCGCGAACCGGTTCGTGCTGAAGGAGCCGCTCCACAAGTGGTTCGAGGCGCAGTTCAACACGAACGTCGCGTGGGACAAGCTGGTGACCGCCCTGGTCACCGCCGAGGGCTCGGTGGAGAGCACCCCGGCCGCGACGTACTTCCTCGCGAACCGCTCGGTCGACAAGCTCGCCGACACGACCGCCCAGCACTTCATGGGCATCCAGCTCCAGTGCGCCCAGTGCCACAACCACCCGTTCACGACCTGGAAGCAGACCGAGTACTGGGGCATGGCCGCGTTCTACTCGAAGGTGGTCGCGGACCGGCCGAAGAACGCCAACAAGGGCGGTGACAACACGCAGATCGGCGTCCGCGAGGGGCCGGCCGTGTCGCGGGCCAAAGACTTCTTCCCCGAGTCGGCCAAGACCGTGCCGCCGAAGTTCCTGGGCGGCCCGGAGCCGAGCCTCGGCACCCGCGACCCGTACCGCCCGGCGCTGGCCAAGTGGCTCACGTCGCCGGACAACCCGTACTTCGCCAAGGCGATCGTGAACCGCACCTGGGCGCAACTGTTCGGCCGCGGGTTCGTGAACCCGATCGACGACATGCTCGACGAGAACCCGGCCAGCCACCCGGACCTGCTCGCGGGCCTGGCCCGGCACCTGTCCACGACCGGCGAGTACGACCTGAAGTACCTCGTGAAGGCGGTGTGCCTCACCGACGCCTACCAGCGGACGAGCCGGCCGACGGCCGACAACAAGGACGACAAGTACAAGTTCAGCCACATGACGATGAAGGCGATGTCGCCGGAGCAGTTGTTCGATTCGCTCGCCGAGGTCACCGGGCTGGGCAAGGCCGGGACCGGGCGGCCCGACAAGAAGCAGCAGGCCGCGGCCGGCAAGGGCGCGCCGGCCGGTGCCCGGGCGCAGTTCGTGAACTTCTTCCTCGCCGGGGCCGAGAGCACCAGCCCGGTCGATTACGAGGCCGGCATCCCGCAGGCGCTGCGGCTGATGAACTCGAACATCGCCAACAACCCCGCGGCGGTCCGCGGCGTGGTCGGCAGCGCAACGAAGCCGGAGGACGCGATCGAGCGGATTTACCTCGCCGCCCTGTCCCGCCGCCCGAGGGCCGACGAGTTGAAGGCCCTCACCGAGTACGTTGCGAAGGCCGGCACCCCAACGACCGCCTACGGCGACATCCTCTGGGCCGCCCTCAACAGCAGCGAGTTCACTCTGGTCAGGTGACGCGGTGTTTCGAGTTTCGAGTTCAACGTTTCAAGTTGGACTCGGAACTCAGTCGGCTCGCGTGGAACACGAAACTCGAAACTCAATACTCGGACCTGGTGCGATATGCTGACCGAGAAGACCCGCCGCGACTTCCTCCGCCTCAGTGCCGCCGGGGTGTTCGCCCCGACGCTCTCCGGGTGGATGCCGGTGATGGCCCGGGCCGCCGAGGCCACCGGCCGCAAGCCCGCGAAGTCGTGCATCCTGTTGTGGATGGACGGCGGCGCGAGCCACAAGGACACGTTCGACCTGAAGCCCGACAGCAAGGGGGCCGGCGAGTTCAAGCCGATCAAGACGAGCGCCCCCGGGGTCGAGATCAGCGAGCACCTGCCGAAGATCGCCGGCGTCATGAACCACGGCGCGATCGTCCGCGGCATGAGCACCCCCGAGGGCGCGCACGCACGGGCGAAGTACTACGGCCACACCGGGTACCGCGAGGGCCAGGGCGGGCTCATCTACCCGTCGCTCGGCGCGATCGCCTCGAAGGAACTCGGCACCCCGGACGGCTCGCTGCCGAACTTCGTCGCGATCGGCGGCCGCAGCTTCGGGTCCGGGTTCCTCGGGCCGAAGCACCAGCCGCTGCTCATCACCGACGCCAACCGCGGCGTCGAGGACCTGCGGGCGAGCGCGGCCGCGACGCAGTTCGACAACCGGCTCGGCCTGCTCGCCACGATGGAGAAGGCGTTCCAGCGCGAGTACCAGGCCGACGCGATCACCGACCACAAGACGACCTACGAGCGGGCCGTCAAGCTGATGCAGTCGAAGGAAGCCAAGGCGTTCGACCTCGCGGCCGAGCCCGCCGCGGCCCGGAGCAAGTACGGCACCGGCCGGTTCGCCGACGGCGTCGTCATGGCCCGCCGGCTGGTCGAGGTCGGGGTGCCGTTCGTCGAGGTCAGCCTCGGCGGGTGGGACACGCACCAGGACAACTTCACCCGGGTCAAGAACCTCTCCGCCCAGATCGACCCGGCGATCAGCGCGCTGGTGACCGACCTCAAGGAGCGGGGCCTGCTGGAGACGACGCTGGTGGTGTGGATGGGCGACTTCGGCCGCACCCCGAACATCAACACCCGCGGCGCGAACCCGGGCCGCGACCACTACCCGCGGGCGTGGAGCCTCGCCATGTGGGGCGGCGGCATCAAGGGCGGCGCGGTCGTCGGGAAGACGGACAAGGAGGGCGCGAGCGTGGTGGACCGGCCCACGACCGCCCAGGACTACCTCGCGACGGTGTGCGAGCTGATGGGCATCGACCACACGAAGAAGAACGAGACGGCGTCCGCCCGACCGATCACCATCGTGGAGAAGCCGAAGCCGTTCACCAGCCTGATCGTGTGACCCGGTGAGGGCAGGTGGAATCGTGTTCGAGGAGCCCCGGCCGGCGTGAGCCGGCGGGGTTGTCGCCCACTACCAAGGCCGCTCACCGGGTTCGTCCACGAGCGATTTCGTCCGGACTTTCACTTTGCGGCCCAAAGCAGACGCACCGCAGAAGGGTTCACATAAACCACTGCATTACATACCCTTGCGGTCCGGGCGATTGCTCTCTCGGTAATTTGTCCGCAAGAATTATGATGATTTGGCGAAATCGGAGTTCATCGCGGACGGGTGGCGCACCCGTCCCGAAACACCGACAACGGTTCAATCGTGCTCGTCGGATCGGTCACACCTTCCACTTCGCCCGCGGCTCGCGGGACAGCTCCTTGTTCGCCGCGTCGTCGTTCGCGAACGTCTCCTTGGCCGGGTCCCAGGTGAGCTTGCGGCCGAGGCGGTAGCCGATGTTACCCAGGTGGCAGATCGTCGCGGAGCGGTGCCCGGTCTCGGCCGTGCAGATCGTCTCCTTGCCGGATGTGACGCACTCCAGCCAGTTCCCGTGGTGACTGGTCGACGGGTAGACGTGCTTGTCGCCCTCGGCGATCGGCGTCTTGAGGATATCGGGGGAGATGCTGCTGATGCCGCCGCGGCTCACGAGGATCGTGCCCTCGGTCCCCTCGAACACGCAGTCGGCCTTGATCTCCTTGCCGTCCTTGTCCTTCTCGAACTCGTTGTGGACCATCACGACGCCACTCGCGTACACGAACCGCAGCCCCTTCCCGGACTTCGGGTTCTCCGGCGGGACGACTTCGACCGGCCCGCTCTTGTCCATGCCCATTGCCCACTGGGCGATGTCGAAGTGGTGCGCGCCCATGTCGGCCATCGCGCCGCCGGCGTACTCCTGGTAGTTCCGCCACGCCGGGAAGTGCCCGTGGACCCCCTTCGGGCAGAGCACCTCGTTGTACGCCCGCTCCGGGGCCGGCCCGAGCCAGAAGTCGAAGTCGGTGCCGTCCGGGGCTTCCTGGGCCGGCAGGTCGCACGGCTTCGCCGGTCCGCCGACCCCGATGCGGACCGTCTTGAGCTTGCCGATGCGGCCGTTCCACACGTACTCGACGGCTTTGCGGAAGTGCCCGCCGAACTCGCTCCGCTGCTGGCTCCCGGTCTGGAAGACGATCTTCCCCTTCGCGACCTCGTCCACGATCCACCGGCCCTCGGCGACGTTCTGCGTGAGCGGCTTCTCGCAGTACACGTGCTTGCCGGCGCGGGCCGCGAGGACCGACGTGATGGCGTGCCAGTGATCCGGGGTGGCGATGACGACCGCGTCGAGCCCCTTGAGCGCGAGCAACTCGCGGAAGTCGGCGAACGCCTTCACGCCCTTGTAGTCGCCGGACTTGACCCGGTCGGCGTAGCGCTTCTCGACGGTCGCCTTCGCGCTGTCGAGCCGCTCCTTGACCACGTCGCACACGGCGACGACTTCCACTTCCTTGCGGCCGAGGAACCCGCCGAGGTGCCCGCGGCCCATCGTGCCGACGCCGATGAAGCCGATGGCGAGCTTGTCGTTGGCCGCGACGCTGGCGGCGCGCGAGTACACGAGCGGGGCCGCGGCGGACGCTGCGAGGAAGGTGCGTCGAGTGACGGTCATTGGAGGGTTCCTTGGAGAGGGCGGGGTGGGAGAGGCATCTTACTCCCGCGACCGGGCGGCCGGAAGGAGGTACTCCGCACCGGGCACAAACTTTGCAACTCTCGACCTGCCGGAATCGCCCGCACCACACCCACGGGAGGTTCCCATGACCTGCGGCGCGATCCTCGTCTTGCCCCTGCTCGTTGCGGCCCCGCAACAGCCGATCGAACTCACCGACCACACCGCCGACGTCTTCTCGCTCGCGTTCAGCCCCGACGGCAAGCTCCTCGCCTCGGCCAGTAAGGACCGCACGGTGCGCCTCTGGGACGCCACAACGGGCGAGCCCGTTCGCACGCTGAAGGGGATCGCGGGCGACGCGCTACGGGTCGCGTTCTCGCCCGACGGCAAGCGGCTCGCGTGCGGCGGGGCCGACGGGACGCTCCGCACCTGGAACCCGGCGACCGGCGACGCGGTGCTGAACGTCAAGGCGCACGCGAACTGGGTCGCGGGGGTCGCGTACAGCCGCGACGGGAAGCGGATCGCGACCGCCAGCGCCGACAAGACGGCCGCCGTGTGGGACGCCGAGACGGGCGCGAAGGTGGCGCAGTTCCGCGGCCACACCGAGGAGGTGTGGGCGGTCGCGTTCTCGCCCGACGGCAAGACGGTCGCCTCGGCCGGTAAGGACAAGTCGGTCCGCGTGTGGGACGCCGCAACGGGGGACGAGGTCAAGACGCTCGGCGGCCACGAGAGCGAGGTGTACGCGCTCAGCTTCGACAGGGCCGGCGCGCTGATGAGTTCCTCGGCCGACAGGACCGTTCGCGTGTGGGACGTGGCGAAGGGCGAGGCGGCCCGGTTCGGCACGCACGCGGGCGGGGTCTACGCGGCCGTCGAGAGCAGGGGCCGGGTCTTCGTATCGGGCAGCGACAAGTCGGTCCGGGCGCTGGACCGCGAGACGGGGAACCCGGTGCAGGTGTTCCAGCCGCACAAGGCCGACGCCTACGCCGTGGCGGTGAGCCCCGACGGGAAGCGCGTCGCCACCGGCGGCAAGGACCGGCTGATTCGGTTGTACGCGCTGGAGAAGTGATCGCCATCGCCTTGTTGCTGCTGCTTCTCGGGTGGGGCAGGCATTCGTGCCTGCCTCCCGACGCGACTGGAGGCAGGCACGAATGCCTGCCCCACCCGATACAATGCGCATCACTTCTTGTCGAGCAGGTGCTTGTCGAACCAGTCCGCGAGCGAGACCAGATCCTTCTCCTGGCCGGGCCAACCGTGGGCCCCGCCCTTCTTCACGATCAACTCGGCCGGGACGCCGACGTCCTTGTACCTCGCGATCACCAGTTCGGCCTGCTGGATCGGCACGAGCTTGTCGGCGTCGCCGTGGATGATCAGCGCCGGGGCCGAGTCCTTTGAGACGTGATAGACGGGGGAGATCTGCTTGCCGATTTCGAGCCGCCGCTTCTCGTCGGTGATCGGCACGAACGTGCGCGTCTCCAGGTTCATTTCGTGGAAGTCGAACGGGGCCTTGAACCCGTTAAGGGTGCCGACCCCAATCGCGATCTCGCCGTCCTTGCCGTAGTTGAGGAAGTCGGTCGGCGGGTAGAAGCACGCGATGGCGGCGACCCGCGACGACTCGCGGTCGACCGGGTCCTTGGCCTTCGGGTCGCCGGGCTTGAAGGCGTTGCCCTGCATGAGCGACAGGTGCCCGCCCGCGGAGCCGCCGGCGATCCCGAGCTTCTCCGGGTCGACGTTGTACGTCTTCGCGTTCGCCTTGATGAACCGCACCGCCCGGTGCATGTCGTCGAGCACCTCGGGGATGGCGAACTTCGGCTGGCTCCCGTGGACCACCTCGAACACGGTGTACCCGCGGTCGAGGAACGGCTGGGCGCGAGCGGCGCTGACCCCGGCGTGCGACGAGAACCACCCGCCGCTGACGCACCAGATGACGCCGCGGCCGTTGCCCTTCTCCTTCGGGGCGAACGCGTCGAGCGTCAGCGCGGTGCCGAACTTCCGCCCGTAAATCACGTCCTCGGTGCGGGTGAAGGCGGCGTCCTGGGCGGGCGCCGGGGCCGCGAGGCCGAGCGCCGCGGCGGTGGCAAGGAGGGAGCGGTGAAGCATGTGCGGGCCTCGCGGGAGTGGGGTCGCCGCGATGATACCAGAGCGGCCGCGCCGTGCAACGGCCGCCCGGGTGCCCGCACTACTTCTTCTCCAGGAGGTACGTGTCGAACCACTCCCGAATCTCGGGCAAGTACGGCAGCGCCTGACGGGCCGAGTGTTCCATCCCCTTCTTGACACCGAGTTCGCACACCACGTCGAATGTTTTCAACTTCTCGATCAGCCGCTCGGACTGATCGAGCGGGACGAGTTTGTCCTTGTCGCCGTGGAGGATGCGGACGGGCGCGGCGTCCCTTGTGGCGCAGTGCAGCGGGGAGCAGTCGCGGCCGATCTCGCGCCGCCGCTCGGGGGTGACGGTGGTGAACTTGCCCGCCTTCGCGTCGAACTCGCGCAGCGGGAACAGGTCCTCGAACCCCTGCGGCGGGTTCGCCTCGAACGCCTGGAAGTCCGTCACGGGGAAGAAGCACGCCACCGCCGCGACCTTCGACGACTCGCGCTCGACGGGGTCGTCCGCCTTCGGGTCGCCGGGCTTGCCGGCGACGCCCATCATCAGCGACAGGTGCCCGCCCGACGACATCCCCGCGATGCCGAGTTTCTCCGGGTTCACGCCGTACTTCTTGGCGCTCGCCCTGATGAACCGCACGGCCCGGTGCGTGTCGGCCACGATCTCGGGAACGGTGACCCGGGGCTGGCTGCCGTGCATCACCGCGAACACCGTGTACCCGCGGTCGAGGAACTCCGGGAAGATCATCCGCTCGGCGAGCCCGAGGTACATCTTGTCGGACTTGAAGTCGCCGGAGATGCAGATGATGACCCCGGCCCCGTTCGGCTTCCCCTTGGGGGCGAACACGTCCAGGGTCAGAGCCAGGTTGTCGCGGCGGCCGTAGATCACGTCCTCCGACCGGGTCGCCGCGGGCAGTTGGGCCGCGACGGGTTGGGCCGCGACGGGCGCGACGGGGCACAGCGCGACGACGGCCGCGAGGCAGGTTCGGGCGAGCATGGTTCGTCTCGGTGGGTGGCCGGCCTGCTGACGTTAGCACCCGGCTACAACAGTAATCGGAAACTACTGTCCCAGCGAAGCAGAAAGTGGAATCTTACGCGGATTTGTTCGGGTACCCGGAGCCGCCGCGGACCGCGAACACCAGGGTCGCTTCGGCCGCGGGGCCGCGGGTGACCGGGGGCTTCACGCCGAACAGCGCCTGGAACACGCCCGCGAGCCCGGCCGTGTCCGGCATCTGTTCGGAGGGGTTCACCAGCACGGTGAAGCTGCCCCGGCCGCCCGTCGCCAGTGTCACGGGAATGACGAGATCGGCCGCGGGGCCGGTCGGCGCGAAGACGCTCAGCCGCTCCACCTGCGCGGCGAGCGCGGCGAGGTAGCGGTCGAACTCGGGCCGCACGTCGGCGTCGGCATCGGAGAGCGGCACGGTCACGGTGGTCGAGACGCGGGCGAGAACCGCACCGGCCGGAGCGTCGCCCGCCGCAGTCGCGGGCACCGGAACCGGCGTGGCGCACTGCGGACACCGGTCCTGCCGGCCGCGCATCTCGTCCTCGACCGTGAACCCGTGGCCGCACCGCGGGCATTGCACGCGAATCATGGGGCTCCCTTCGTTGCATCAAAGTAGGTCACTCGCTCCGCGGGTGACACCGACAGCGATCCGAGCTCTCCAGGAACTCCCGTTGCGCCGAGGCGCGACTCGCGGAGCAGGTCGCCCACCGTGTGGACTCATCCCAAGTCCGATTGGACCGGAACCGTGGTGGACGAGTCCGAGCCCGAGCGCCGAGCGAGGGTTCACGTTG
>NZ_JBHYGG010000250.1:0-51253 GCF_051859125.1 Gemmata sp. | reverse complement strand
CGACCGGAGCAACGTTGCTCCGGTCGCCCACCCTCCCGGCTCGCCGGGGTTGCTACAACCACGCCACTCGCGTTAGTGCTTGTGGTGGTCGCCGAAGTACTTCGCGGCCGGGTCGGCCTTGCCCCACACGTAGGCGAGCAGGTCGAGGATCTCGTCGCGGGTCAGCTTGTCGAGCAGGCCCTTCGGCATGATCGACGTCGTCAGCTTCTTCCGCTCCACGATCTGAGACGCCTTCAACTCCAGCGGCTTCGTGCTCGCCAGGGGGTTCTCGATCACCTTCACGACGCCGTCCTTCTCCTCAACGATCATCACGGTGATGACCTTCTCGTTGTCGAGCACGATGCGGTACATCGCGTACTTGTCGTCGATCCGCTTGGCGGTGTCGAGGATGTGCTCGGTGACCGCGGTCGCGTTCGTGAACACCTTCGGGTCGAGCTTGGCGAGGTCCGGGCCGAACTCGTTCCCCTGGCCGCCGAACTTGTGGCACGCCACGCACGTCGCCACGGTGAACATCTGCTTCCCGTTGGCGAAGCTGCGGCCGCCCTTGGCCTCCATCTCCTTCACCGCGTCGGCCAGTTCGTCGAGCTTCCACTCGGTCCGCGGGCGGTTGAACTTCAGCAGGTCGTCCTTCACCGGCAGCGGGTTCTTCGCGAGGTACTCTTCGGGGTTTTCCAGGTAGGCGTCGAGGTCCGCGACGACGTACAGCGCCCCGTGCATCCGCCGCCAGTGCCCCGGGTACGTGCAGACGTACGGGTAGATGCCGGGGTCCTTCGGGGCGGCGAACTTCAGTTGCTCGGCCTGCCGGGTCTGGAGCAGCTTGCTCGCGAGGAGCACGGTGCCCGCGGGCATCGGCGGCACGTACTGCTTCGCGGCCGCGGTTGGGTCGTTGGCGAACGCCTCGGCCGCGTTGCCGACCTTCTCCAGCGTGCCGGCCGCCACGATCACGAAGTTGTGCGGCATGATGTCGGTGTTCTCGAAGTGGAACTCGACCGGCTTGCCGGCCGCCACCACCAGCCGCTCCTTGTCGTAGCTCATCTGGTCGAAGAGCGTGCCGACGCGGATCACCCGCACGCCGACCTCGGACAGCTCCTTGCGGGCGGCCCGGGCGTCGGCGGCCGGCAGCAGCCCGGCGAGCCCCTCGCCGAGTTGCATCATGTCGAGCGCGACCGGCGTGGTCCGTTCGGCGACCGGCAGCGACCGGATGAACTTCAGCACCGCGTCGAGTTGCGGCTTGGCGTCGTCCTTCGGCCAGTCCTTGGCGGGGATGCGGAGCAGAGCTTGCACGGCCGCGCCGCGGTCGCGGTCCTCGGCGAGGAACTTCGCGATCGCCTTGAACGCGTCGGCCTCCTGCCCGCGGACGCTCGTGAGCGCGAACATCGCGGTCTTCCGCACGATCCGCTCGGGCGCTGTGGCCCCGACCGCGATCTCGGCCGTCTCCTTCGGCGTCGGGTTCTTCTCGCTCAGGAAGACCTCTTGCTTCTTGGCGTCGAGGACGCGGACGGTGAAGTCCTTGAGCCGCGTGTTGAGGTTCCCGTCGGTGCGGTTCCACACCACGATCTTCTCGATCGGCAGGTCGGCCCCGAGGTCCACCTCCCACCACGGGTCGTCGGTCCCCTCCTGGGTGTGGGTCTGGCCGCCGTCGGCGAACGCGCCGCTGCGGTTCCCGTCGATCGCCTTGCCCGCACCGGCGTTGTTCGAGGTGCTGGACTGGGTGGCCTTGCCCTTGCGGGCGACGTTCGTGCCGTCACTGAACACCTCCACCTCGGCCAGCGTCAGCGTCCGCTGCTTGCCGGGGAGTTCGATGCGGACGTACCGACCCACGGCCGCCTTCCCGCTGTTCAGGGTCTTCGCGAGTTCCGGCGGGAGCCCGGCCAGGAGCTCTTTCACCTTCGGGTACAGGGCGGCCCGCAGTGCCGGGTCGCGGACCATCGGGACCGCCGCGACGAAGTCCTGCAGCGCCGCGGTCGAACCCGTGGCGAGCTTCCAGGCCGGATCGACACCGGCGTCGGCCGCCAGCACCGCGACGTACCCGATCTGCCGGGTGAGGGCGGTGCGGCCCCTGGTCGCCATCGCTTCGAGGTCGCCGCGGCTCCTGGCGAGGTCCGCCTGCGGCTGCGACGTGAGGAGCCGGGCGAGGTCGAACGCGACCGATTCCTCGGTCGAGGCCGAGTCGTCGTGCGCCTTGATGGCGGTCACGAGGACGGCCGCCCCGGGCTTGTTGTCGATCTTCGCGAGCCCGACCAGCGCGTCGCGGCGGAACTCGTCGCGGACCCCGGGGCGGAACAGCAGTTCGAGCAGCACGCCCGGGGTGCGGTCCATCTTCAGGAGTTCGTCGGTGCCGACCGACTTCAGGAAGAACCGCGCGCCGGCCGGCGTCGTGAACTTGATCGGCCGCTTGTCGGCGATCGCCTTGTTCACGATCGGCGTCAGCGCCTTCATCGTCTCGGCGGCGACGTGGTTCACGAACTGGTCGGCCGGCTTGTCCTGGGCGATGAACACGACCTCGGCCGCCTCGGGGACGGTGAGGTAGCTCGCGGCCCGCACGGCTTCGAGCCGCACCCTCGGGTGGTCGTCGCCCGCGGCCACCTTGAACAGTTCAAGTGCCTCGGGCACGCGGTCGCGCCACGCCCAAAGCACGCGAACCGCGGCGGCACGGGCCTGGTACGTCGGCGACTTCAGCACGGTCTTCAGGAGGTCGGCGTGGACCGAGTTGTGGTACTGGTGGAGCCACAGGGCCTCGAGGCGATTGTGCTCGAAGTCCTTGTCCTTCTCGTCAAGTTTTGCGGCCCACGCCTGCACCGCGGGGATCACCTCCTCGGTCTTCCGGCCGCCGAGTTCGACCTTCGCCCGGTAGCGGACGCGGTCCTCGGGGTGCGTGAGCAGCTTCAGCAGGTTCTCGACGCTCTCGCCGGCGATCTTCGGCGACTGCGACGGCTGGCGGCCGTCGGCCGAGACACGGTAGATGCGGCCGTGGAGCCGGTCGCGGCTCGGGTCGCGGAGGTTGTGCTGCATGTGCCCGATGATCGGGTTCTGCCAGTCGGCGACGTAGATCGCGCCGTCCGGCCCGGTCTTGCAGTCCACCGGGCGGAAGTTCGGGTCGCTGCTCTTCAGCACCGGCTCCAGCTCCTCGCCCGCGAGGCTGCCCCCGACGTCGGAGAGCTTGTACCGCAGCACGCCGAGGAACCCGATGCAGTTGGTGACGAGCAGGTTCCCGTCGTACTCCGGGGGGAAGTGCTGGCTGGAGAGGATCTCCATGCCGCCGCTCGGCCGGGTCCGCTGCTGGTACACCTGCGGGGTCCGGGCGTGCTTCTGCGGGAACGGCAGGTACCCCGAGAACAGCGCGGCGTGGTACGGGTTCGCGCCGGTGCCGTCGATGACGATGTCCTGGCCCCACTTGTCGAACACGTGGCCGTGCGGGTTGGCGAACCCGTAGGTGACGTACACGTCGAACTTCTGGGTCCGCGGCTCGTACCGGAACACGCCGCCGTTGGCGAGCCGCTTCGGCGCGCCGTAGGGGTCCTCGACCTGCGAGTGGTGGAACGTCCCCTCTTGGAAGTACACGGCCCCGCCCGGGTCGAGCGCGAAGCTGTTCGAGGCGTGGTGCGTGTCGGCCGTGTCGAGGCCGTGGATCACGCGCTGCCCGACGTCGGCCCGGTCGTCGCCGTCGGTGTCCTTGAGGAACCACAGGTCCGGGGCCTGCGCGACCAGCACGCCGCCGTTGTAGAACTCGAACCCGGTCGGGTTCTGGAGGTTGTCGGCGAACACGGTCATCTTGTCGGCCTTGCCGTCCCCGTCAGTGTCCTCAAGAATCAGCAGCTTGTCGTTGTAGGGGTCGCCCGGCTTCCAGTGCGGGTAGTTCGGCCACACGGCGACCCACAGCCGGCCCTTCGCGTCCCACGCCATCTGCACCGGCTTGGCGAGCTCCGGCCACTTCTCCTCGCTGGCGAACAGCGTGACCTTCAGCCCCTTGGCGACGGTCATGCTCTTGATCGCGTCCTCGCCGGTCTGGAACAGGTGCTTCTTTTCCGGCCCGGCCCCGGGCTTGTTCGTCGGCACCGCGATCTGCTTCGGGAGGTTGCTGTCGTCGGGCTTCATCTGCTGGCCCTGCGCCGCGGCCCACACGACCTTGTCGCGGTTCCCGGTCATCAGGTCGAGGATGTCGAGTTCGCGCTGCGCGACCTCGTAGTTGGTCTGCCCGCCGACGAACTTGAGCCACGCGCGGCCGCCGTACACCGAGTACCCGTCGGTGACGCGGTGCCGCTGGAACCAGTGGAAGTTCCGGTCCTTCACGGCGGGAACGAGCTTGGCGACGTCATCCGCGGCGACCTTCGGAGCGGGGAACAGGGCCGCGTCGATGATCTCGGCGACCGCCCGGTTGCCGGTGTCGGTCAGGTGGACTCCGTTGATCGTCAGCGGCGTCTTCGCGGTCGCGTACGCGGCCTTGGTCGGGGCGTAGAGGTCGACGAACGGAACGTTCGCGGCCGCCGCGACCTCGCCCATCGCCTTCGCGTACAGTTCGAGGTTCTTGTTGGTCTCCTCGCCCTTCGGCAGGTTCGGCGACTTGTGGTCCTCGAACGCGATCGGGGAGAACAGGACGACCCGGGGGGCCGACTTGCCGTTGTACTTCTGCGACTGCTGGTGCTTGATGAACGCTTCGAGATCGGCCTTGAACTTCGGCAGCCCGGCCTCGCCCGCGAACGACTCGTTGTAGCCGAAGAACGCGAGGATCACGTCCGGCTTGGTGTTCACGTTCTCGAACCGGTTCTCGTTCGCGGCGCTCTTGTCCGCGACCTGGTTTGGCTGCGGGATGGGGGCCTTGCCGCCGAGCCACTGGTCGGCGGACCCGAAGTCCTGCGACCGGAGCCGCTTGTTGAAGTCCGGCTTGTCGGTGTACCCGCCGACCTCGTCGCCCGAGTACCCGAGGTTGCGGATCACGAGGTCGTGCTTCGGGAACCGGGCGTGGAGCCGGGCGTCGAGCCAGCCGTCGTGCTGCATCCGCTCGGCGAGGGTGTTGCCGACGATGCAGACGTGGTCGCCCTTCTCGAACGTGAAGGGCTTCACCGCCGGTTGCTCGGCCGCCGCGACCGCGACGGGCCGCGTGCCGGTTGGGTGGATGGTCAGCGCCGCGATCGCGGCAACGAGTGCGGCCGGCGCGAGGGCCGCGCTGGCGAGAGAACGTCCGCCGGGCATGGGAACTCTCCGGGGGGGAGAAGCGAAAAGTACGGTGGGCAAGAACCGTGATTGTACTCAGGGATCGCGACGGGGGGAACGAGTTACCGCGGAGCGATGGGAGCGAGCAGGCACCCGACGAGTTCACGCTCGAACGCGGCCCAGTCGAGCGCGTCCGAGAACACCTCCAAGCGGCTGTCGCGGCGGTACGCGGTGGGAGCGACGCTCACGGCCGTGCCCGAGCGGTTCACCGCCTCCCACTCGTCGGGCAGGTGGAACACGCCCTTGAGCCGCGCCACGCCCTTCGTGCCCGAGAGCAGCGCGAGGAGTTTGTTCTCGTCGAACACGTCGTCGGCGTGGAACACCCACCCGCAGCACGCCGGCAACACGCCGGGCGGCGAGGGGTAGCGCACCGGCGCACCTGGTTTGGCCGCAAGCCCGCCCATTGCGATGGGGGCGCTCTCATCGTGATGGTGGTGCGCGTGTGCCTCGGGGAACAAGGGCAGCCGCTCGTCGTTCGAGGTGAGGTCGAGCCACGCGGGGTCGAGGCGGCCGTTTGTCGTGCCGGCGATCAGCAGCTTGGGCGGGAACAGCCCCTCGGCCCACGCTTGGAAGTCGCCGACGAGTTCGGGCGTTGCCGTGTCGAGTTTGTTCATCACGACGACGTCCGAGAGTTGCACCTGATCGACGAAGATCGGGTTCGCTCGCATCTCGGGCTTGGCGAAGTCGGCCGGATCGACAATGCCGAGTGTGGCCCGCACGTCGAGGCGGTCGGCGTAGTTCTGGCGCAGCATGTCGAGGAGCCGGGCCGGGTGGCCGAGGCCGGTCGTCTCGATGATGAGCCGGTCGGGCTTGGCGTCGAGCAGCAGGAAGTGAATGGCGACGGGGAGGTACGGGGCGGTGGCGCAGCACACGCACCCGCCGCCGACCTCGCGGACCGAGACGCCGTCCGGCCCGCTGCCCTCGATCATCGCGCCGTCGATGCTGACGTCGCCGTACTCGTTGACGAGCACCGCCCACCGCGACCCGGCGGCCTTGTTCTTGAGGAGGTCGATGACCGCGGTCGTCTTGCCGACGCCGAGGAACCCGGTGATGAGATTAACGGGGATCGTCATGCGGGAATTGTATGCGGTCGGTTCACCAGAACTTCCACCACGGCCGCCGCGGCTCGGGTTCCGGGGCGGGCACCCGCATCCGCCCCATGCGGATGTCGCCCGGCCCGCCCGAACCGGAAAACACCTTACGGAGGCTGGGAGCGAGCGCGACGCACAGGCCGAGTTCCGAACGCTTCCGGGCCTCGCGGAAGGTCAGGCAGTAATAGACCTTCTTGTCGCACGTCTCGCAGTGACGCACTCGGGTGTCGTTCGTTCCCTTGAGTTGTTCCCATTGCTTCGGGCACTTGAACGCGAACTCGTCGTCGCAGTTGTCGATCGGCGGGCGCTCGAACACTGCCAGCCAGTCGGGGTCGAGCGACGGACGGAGTTCCTCGATCCGGTCGAGAACCCCAATCGGGTCGGGCCACATTCCTTCAGGATTCAGGAGCCGCACCTGTAGCCGAACGAACTCGGCGCGCGGGTCGTCGCGCTCGTCGAGCCAGTCGGCGTAGGCGAGCCAGCCGGTGAGGTCGGCGGGGTTGGTGAGGATGGCGCGGACGAACGCCTTGTCCTCGTCGCTGAGCGGGGCGGACATGACGGAACCCGGAACGGGGTAGGGGACGTGATGCGTTCAGCGTACCGCACACCGGGGTTGACCGCAAATTGCCCACCGGCCACAATCCGCCGCCCGAGTGTTGTCGGAAAGGAGTTCCCGTGCGGCCGTTGAACATCGCCGTCCTCGACGAAGAGTTGCCGTTCCCGCTCACCTCGGGCAAGCGCATCCGCACCTTCAACCTGCTCCGCCGCCTCGCGGACCGGCACCGCGTCACCGTGCTGTGCCACCGGAACCCGGACCGCCGCGAGGAACTCGACGCCGAGGACGCCTGCCGCTCCGCCGGCATCGAGACCGTCGTGGTCGAACGCGCCGTTCCGTCGAAGTCCGGCCCGGGGTTCTACGCGCGGCTCGCCGGGAACCTGCTGTCGCCGCTGCCGTACTCGGTCGCCACGCACACCAGCCCGGCCCTCGCACAGGCGATCCGCGAGTTCGCCGATGCCAACGCCGTGGACGTGTGGCACTGCGAGTGGACCCCCTACGCGCAGGTGCTCCGCACCGCCCTCGGCGACGCCCTCGACCACTCGGCGTGGACCGTGATGGCGCACAACGTCGAGTCGCTCATCTGGAAGCGGTACCTCGAAGCCGAAGCGAACCCGGTGCGGCGGTGGTACGTCCGCAAGCAGTGGCAGAAGTTCGAGCGGTTCGAGCGGTGGGCGTACTCGGCCGCCACGCGCGCGATTGCCGTGAGCCCCGAGGACGCGAAGCTCATGCGCGAGGAGTACGGGGCGACGCGGGCCGACGTGGTCGACAACGGCGTCGACGTCGGGTACTTCCAACCGCAGCACGACGTCGACCGCGACCCGAGCAAGCTCCTGTTTCTCGGCAGCCTCGACTGGCGGCCGAACCTCGACGGCGTCGTGCTCCTGCTCGACGACATCTTCCCGAAGGTCCGCGAGAGGCACCCGAGCGCGACCCTCTCGCTCGTCGGCCGCCGGCCCCCGGAGTGGCTCAAGGAGCGCGCCGCGAATACGCCCGGGGTGCGGGTGTTCGCCGACGTGCCGGACGTTCGCCCGTTCCTCGCGACCTGCGGAATGCTGGTGGTGCCGCTGCGGATCGGCGGCGGCTCGCGGCTGAAGATCCTCGAAGCGCTGGCGATGGAGACGCCGGTCGTCAGCACGCGGGTCGGGGCCGAGGGATTGACGCTCGCACCCGAGCGCGAGTTGATCGTCACCGAGACGCCGGCCGAGATGACCGAGCGCATCCTGGAAGGCATCCGCCGGCCCGACGAACTCCGCGAGACCGCCGAGCGCGGCCGCCGCCGGGTGCTGGCCCGGTACTCGTGGAACCCCCTCGCCGACAAGCTCGAAGCGGTGTGGCGCTCGGTCGCCCGCACCCCAGCGGCCATCCCCGCGTAACGGCCCGGACGGGATTTTTTCGCCCCCCGCAAGCGCGCGGGGATGCTCCCTCGTCGGGTAAGGTGAGACTCGCTCACTGGCCCCACCGGGCCACCGGCACACATCTCATCTCTCTGAGGGTAGCGCAATGGCATCGAAGTGGCTGAAGGTCGCCCCGGTCGCGGGCGTGGTCGGGCTCGGCGTGGGGCTCGGGATCGGGGCCGACAAGCTCGTGAGCGCCGCCCCCGAGGCCGCCGCGAAGCAGGACGTGAAGCCGGCCGTGTCGCTCCCCATCACCCGGGTGGTGATGTTCAACAGCGGCGTCGGGTACTTCTCGCGGTCCGGCGAGGTGACCGACGATGCCCGCGTCGACCTGTCGTTTCAGGAAACGGACATCAACGACCTGCTGAAGAGCATGGTCCTCGAGGACTTCGGCAAGGGCCGCATCGCCGCGGTGTCCTACGACAGCCGCGAGCCCATCTCCCGCACGCTATCCAGCTACGCCATTAACCTGAACGGCCAGCCGACGTTCGCCGGGATCGTCGCCCAGATGCGCGGCGAGCGCATCGAAGTGGTGACCACCCCCGGCGCGACGAACCAGCCGGGCAAGCTGTCGGGCGTGATCGTCGGCGTCGAGACCCAGAAGGTCCCGGCCGGCACGACGACCGTCGACGCGCAGGTCATGAACATGTGGTGCGCCGAGGGGCTCCGGGCCATCAAGCTGAGCGAGGTCCAGCAACTGCGGTTCGCGAACCCGGTCATCGAGAGCGAGTTCCGCCGCGCCCTGGACACGCTCGCGCTCACGCACGACTCGCAGAAGAAGTCGGTGTCGCTGCACTTCGCCGGGGACGGCCCGCGGAAGGTGCAGGTGGGCTACGTGGTCGAGGCGCCGATCTGGAAGACCTCGTACCGCATGGTCCTCGCCGACAAGGAGAAGCCGTACCTGCAGGGGTGGGCGCTGGTCGAGAACCCGACCGACGAGGACTGGGCCGGCGTCAAGATGGCGCTCATCTCGGGCCGCCCGATCTCGTTCAAGATGGACCTGTACAACCCGCTGTACATCAACCGCCCGACCGTCGAGCCCGAGCTGTTTGCCTCGCTCCGCCCCGTCACCTACCGCGGCGGGTTCAAGCAGAACGCCGACGGCGTGGCCTTCGAGCCGAACGCTGCGATGAAGGACCAACAGGCGGCTCTGGGCAAGGCGGCCCGCAGTGGGGCGATGCCGCCGGCGGCCCCGGGTGCGGGGTTCGGTGGTGGCGGCCCGGGGCGGATGGAGCTGGCCGAGGTGGAGAAGTCCCAGGACGCCAAGAAGTTCGCCGCCGACGTCGGCCGAGAACTCGGCGGCCGCATGAACACCAACACGGTCGGCAACTCGGCGACGGCCGGTGCGTTGGGGGACTTCTTCCAGTACACGATCGACCACCCGGTGACCCTCGGCCGGCAGAAGTCGGCGATGCTCCCGATCGTCGGCAAGGACGTCGAGGGCCAGAAGGTCTCGATCTACAACCAGAGCGTCCAGAAGACGCACCCGCTGCTCGGGCTCAAGTTCAAGAACACCTCGGGCGCGCACCTCAATCAAGGCCCGATCACCGTGCTCGAGGGCAGCGTGTACGCCGGGGACACCCGGGTCCTCGACGTCCAGCCCAACGAGGAGCGGCTCGTCAGCTACGCCATCGACCTGGGGACGGAAGTGGACCCGCAGGTCGGCCCGGGCACGCAGAAGATCACCAGCGTCAAGGCGGTCCGCGGCATCATCACGACCAAGACCCGGCTCACCGAGGAGAAGAAGTACCGGATCGTGAACCGGTCGCAGACGGACCGCACGCTGCTCATCGAGCACGCGAACCGCACGAACCAGCAGTTCAAGCTCGTGGACACGGACAAGCCGGTCGAGGACACCCCGGACGTGTACCGGTTCCAGACCCCGGTGAAGGCCCAGGAGACCAAGACGTTCGTGGTCAAGGAGGAGCGGGAGCTGGCGAACACGGTCACCCTGACCAACAACGGGGACGACACGATCCGGCACTTCATCAACCTGGCCGAGGCGGGCCCGGAGCTGAAGGCCCAGCTCACCGAGGCGCTCAAGGTCAAGGGGACGTGGGACCTGGCCCGGCGCGAGCTGGCCCAGGTGAACCTCGACCTCCAGCGGCTCAACGCGGACCAGGACCGGATCCGCAAGAACCTGCGGGAGACGCCGAAGGAAGCGGAGGTGTACGCGACCTACCTCAAGAAGCTGTCGGACCAGGAGAAGGAGATCGACGCCCTGACCGATCGGCAGAAGGCGCTGATGACCGGCGAGTTCGCCGCCCGCAAGAAGTACGACGACTTCCTCGCCAACATCTCCGACTGACGCGCGGTAATGCGAAACACCCCCGGCGTGCCGGGGGTGTTTTCGTTGATCCGCTCACTTTCCCGCGAGGGGCAGGTCGATGGTGTTGGCCCCGGGCTTTACGGTGAACTCCAGGCCGCTGGTCTTCGGGTCGCCGTACCGCCGCGGCGAGAGCGGGATCGCGGCCGGCGGCTCATTGCCCCTGGGCGGCGGGGGCGTGTCCATGACCTGCACCGCGACCCTGTAGACGCCGGCCGGCAGGCCGGTCCTGGCCCCGACCCTGAGAGTGTACGAGCCGTCCCGCTCGATCATCCCCCGCGGCGTCGGGCGGGCCGCGTCCCCGTCGGCGGGGTAGAACGTCACCTCGCCGATGGGCGCGTCGCGGCCGCCCACGGTGACCCTCCCGGTCACCGTGGCGTCCAACTCGTTGCGGCACCCCGTCAGGAACAGACCCGCGGTCAGAACCACCGCCCCCGCCCACGTTCGGTGCATCGCGTTTCCTCCGGTGCCGGCGTTCCTCGGGGTGGTCACGGGAGGTTCGCGACCTCCCCGCCGGCCTTCGTCGCGAGCTGGCGGTACACGACGACGTTGACGCTGTCCGGGACGAAGCGGACGGACCCGTCGGCCAGGCAGAAGTTCGCCCCGCCGAGGTGCAGGCTCCGGAACGAAATGGTGATCGGCCAGTACGTCGGGTCCGAGTGGAACGTGTTCAGCGCGACGTGGCACGAGGCGTAGTCGCCGTTCGAGAAGAACGCCGCGGTGTGGGTGTTCCACTTGGCCACGTCCTCGCCGACCGCGAACGTGTTGCTCAGCCCGTCGGTGATCTGGGTGAGGCGGACCGGCTCCTGGTAGTTGTTGCGGTAGAACAGGCCGGAGCACCCGACCGTGCTGTGGCAGTCGCTCGCGTCCACCCCCGGCTGGCCGGCGTTGTACCCGCCCATCGGCGTGGCCCCGATGTTCCCCTTGTAGTTCGTGTTCGTCTGCTCGACGCCCGACATCTGGTGCGGCTGAACAACGAGGGACGCCGCGTTCGGGTCGGTCGGGCACTGGAGCACCTTCACCGGCGCCTGGAGCACGGTCGACCCGTTGGCCGTCGAGCACGCGAACAGGCCGCCGCTCGGGCTGCCGAGGTTGCCGGCCCGCGTCGGTTCGAGCGCCTGGTACAGGCCCGCCTGTTCGAGGTACGGGAGCGCGGCGATGACCCACCCGCGGCCGTTGAACGGCGCGACCGGGTTCGGCCCCTGGGAGCCGTAACTGCGGCTGGTCGGAAGGGCGCCGGTCGCGTCGTGGTGGGCGTGCAGCGCGATGCCGATTTGCTTGAGGTTGTTCTGGCACTTGAGCCGGGCGGCGGCCTCGCGGACCTTCTGCACGGCCGGCAACAGGAGCCCGATCAGGATCGCAATGATGGCGATCACCACTAACAGTTCAATCAGTGTGAACCCGCGGTTCCGGCGACTGGACATGAGGCACCTCGAACAATGACGTGACGAACGGTGCGAAACGAAACCCGCGGCGGGCGGGCGGGGACGCGATGCCGATCACTGCCGCGGCGACCAACCAACGGGACCGATTCGACGGATGACATGCGGACGCGGTCCGGAGGCGCTTCAACCCCGAGTCCGCGTCCCTTCAAGAAAGCACATTTTCGCACGCCCGTCCGTTCAATGTCTTGGAGGGCGACCGCAGGAAAGTGTAAAATCGCCGCACCCCGACGCTCGTGCCGAGTCGCGAACTTGCACGCGGCCGCGTCCCGCGCGACGCTGAACGGGGCCTTCCACCTGCCGGAGCCGCAACAATGCCCCCGCTGGACGAACTCGGCCGCAAGCCCGCCAGTGCCGGTTCCGAGGCCGAGATCGACCCGTGGGTCAGTGGCCTCGTCGCGTTCCTCCTCAACGGCGTCGATTTCGTCGCCGCGGGGGCGGTGTTCCGCTTCGCCGAACTGGAGGCGTACTACCACGGGCCGGGGCACCTCGACCTGTTCGCCCACCGCGACCCTGTGCAACTCGAGAACGGCCGGTGGTACTTTCACCGCACCCGGGGCGAGTACCGCGGCGGGTCGTTCAAGGGGCTGGACCTCGCGTTCGGCGACGGCACGGCGCACTTCGGCATCCTGATCCGCACCGTGGTCGGGGCCGACGGCACCGTCCTCGACGGCCCGTGCGTGACGGTCGACCACCTCCTGGGGCTCACGAAGGCGAGGGACGTTGCAACACTCGACGGCGTGATCTCGGGCCGCAAGGTGTGGGACGCGACCGCCCCGCTGTTCATCCGCGCGAGCGCCGAGCGGCGGGCGGCCCCCGTGTACCGGTGCTCGCGGGTCGGTCTGTCGCTGAAGAAGGCGAAGGGGAAGCCGGACGCGCCGCGGTTCGTCGGCCGGCCGTACCGGTTCCTGACGGAGCCCCGGCTCGTCACGAAGGGCAAGCCGCACCTCGTCCTCGCGCTGCACCGCCGCGGCGAGACCGCCGACGCGATCGCGGTGCTCACCGGGTGCCCGAAGAAGACCGTGGAGCGGTACATCAAGGACTTCGAGGCGGGGAAGGCCGCAGACGCCTTCGACGGCTACGTGGGCAAGGATCTGAGCACGGGCGAGTTGTGCAACATGCTCGGGACATGGGCGGCGAAGTACGGCGGCCCGACCACCTGACCGGCCGGTCACCCCGGAGCCGCGGGGACGAACGCGCGAGCCCACTCGGCGTCGGCCGGGTCGAGCGGGGGCTCGGGGGGCGTACCGTAAATGCGGTACGCGTACCCGCCCTCGTCGTAGGTCGCGTCGAGGACGGCCTTGAGGTGGAGAACGGGTTCGGGCTCGTTCGGGCGCAGGGGCACGGGGACGGCGGGGAACGGGGTGCGGACCGAGATGGGCCACAGGCCGACCTTGGGTCGCTCCCACCAGCGGCTCACCAGGGCGTAATAGTCGCACCCCGCCGGGAGCGTGCGGATCGGGGGCCGCTGGCCGCCGCGGAGGAGGTCGAGTTCGATGAAGTTGGTCCGGCTCGCCAGGATCTCGTGCCGCTTCTCGATGTAGCGGTCCCGGTCCGCCCCGGGCTGCTTGTTCGTGGGGCTGAGCAACTCGATAACTGTGACGACCTCGCGGCTCTGGGTGTCGCGGACCACGACCCGGCGGACCTTCTTTTTCGTGACCCCGGGGATGGTGACGGTCACGGGAGCGGAGAGCGTCGCGACCGGAGCCGTGGCGCCCGAAGTGCGGTATTCCCCCGCCCCTGCAACGGCGACGTCTGCTATTGCGAACAGCCGGTCCGAGTCGTCGTTCGGATCAATGTAGAGGGACTCTTCGAGTTCCGCGAAGTACCGGGGCACGAGGAGCGGGGTGAGTGCCGCGATGACGCGGCCGAGGAGGGCGGTGTGGACGCCCCGCCACAGGCCGGCCTGCTCCAGGTACGGGTTCATCCCCGGGAACGGTGACGGCATCTCATCCCTCGGCTCAGCGGCGGCCGCCCGTCACGCGCCCTTGGCGGCGTCGCGGACCTCGCCCTTGGGCAGGTTCGGGGTCGCCTTGAGGTGCCGGGTCAGGTTCGACTTGTACGCCTCGACCCCGGGCTGGCCGTACGGGTTCACCCCCATCATCCGGCCCTCGACCACCGTCGCCAGCATGAGCATCTGCATCAACTGGCCGATCGTGTGCTCGGTGAGCGCCGGCAGGAGGACGTCGGCGGTCGGCCGGGCGGCCTCGGCGTAGGCGTCGGTGACCCCCTTGTGCGCCGACTCCATCAGGTCCGGGAGCCCCTTGCGGCTGAACTGGTTCAGGTCGTCCTCGTTGCGGTCGGCCATGCCGACCATGACGGCCGGGTGCGCGACGGTCCGGACCACGAGGTTGTTGACCATCTTGTCGCGCGCGCCGTCCTGGTGCTGCTGGCCGCGGGTGTGCAGGTCGCGGCTGGCCACCATCGTGACCGGGGTCGGCCCGCGGCCGGTCTTGCCCAGGGACTCGCTCAGGAGGTGGTCGTACCACCAGCCGACGGCCTCCAGCTTCCGGGTCCACACGGTGGTCACGCGGGTGTGCTTCTTCTGCTCCTCGGTGAGCAGGTAGTTGACGGCCGCGAACTGGAGGACCGGGTTGCGGTCGAACGGCTCCTCGAGGAACCGCCGGGTCATGGTGGCGGCCCCGAGGAGCATGGCCCGGATGTCGAGGCCGACGGTCGCGGCCGGGAGCAGCCCGACGGGGGTGAACACGCTGTACCGGCCGCCGACCTCTTCGGGGATGCTGAGGACGTCCTCGTCGGCGTACCCCTCGGCCCGGCACAGGTCGCGGAGCTTGCTCTTGGCCCCGGTGATCGGGACGATCACCCGCTTGAGCATGGGCGACTTCGGCCCGTAGAACTTGGCCGCCTCGGTCCGCACGGCCCGGTACGTCGCGGCCGTTTCGAGCGTGTCGCCGGACTTGCTGGCGACGATGATCCCCCACCGCTCGTCGGTCAGGTCCGGGTCGACGCAGGTGTTCTCCAGGAGCTCGAACAGGTCCTGGAGCGGGTCGTTGTCGTGGTTGTTGCCCTCGAAGTACATCCGGGGCTTGCCCATCCGCAGCTTCGCGGGCATCTCGTTGTGGTACGAGTGGCACAGCGCGTCGATGAGCGCGCGGGGGCCGAGGTAGCTGCCGCCGGTGCCGAGGACGACGATCCGGTCCACGTCCTCGCGGAGCCGGTTCGAGATCCGGATGATCTTCCCGACCTCGCTGGCGTCCTGCTTCCGCTTGAACTGGTCGAGGAGCTTCTGCGGGAGGTCGATGAACCCGGACTGGAGGGGCCGCAGCTTGGCCGGCGGGTTCAGGAGCTCGCGCTCGGCCCCGACGACCCCGCGGACGTCCATCGCGGCCTTCTTGAACGCGTCGAACCGGTCCGTCGAGATCAGGTGCTGGCCCTGTAACTCCGCCAGCGGGGTCCACGCCTCGGCCGGTTGGGCCAGGGCCCGCTGGTAGTTGTACTCGATGTTCTCGTCGGGCAGTTGCATCGTTCGTCCTAAGTCCATGGGCCGCGAGCGACGGTCCGTCCGAAGTCCTGTCCCGCCGGGGATGGGTGCGGGCCGCCGCGGAATGGGGCCGCCAACCGGTGTGGGAGCATGGACTAAGGACGAGGGACTAGCCCTACTGTACGTCATTTCCGGCGGGACGTAAACTATCCTCCATGAACATCCACGACCTTGTTCGCGAACTCCGCGAACCCAGCGCCTCCAAAATCGTCCTCCTGGTCGCCGACGGGCTCGGCGGTTTGCCACTGGAACCCGGTGGTAAGACCGAACTTGAGACCGCCGCGACGCCCCACTTCGACGACGCCGCGCGCGACGGTATAACCGGACTTTCTGTCCCGGTTTTGCCCGGAATAACCCCCGGCAGCGGCCCCGGGCACCTCGGCCTGTTCGGCTACGACCCCCTCGAGTACCGCATCGGCCGCGGCATCCTCGAGGCCCTCGGCATCAACTTCGCCGTGGGCGCGAAGGACGTCGCCATCCGCGGGAACTTCTGCACGCTGGGGGCCGACGGGAAGATCACCGACCGCCGCGCCGGCCGCCCGACCAACGAGAAGAACAGGGCCGCCGTCGAGCGGCTGCGGACCATCAAGGTCCCCGGCGTCGAGCTGTTCGTCGAGCCGGTCAAGGAGCACCGGTTCGTGCTGGTGATCCGCGGCGACGGGCTCGGCGACGCCGTCAACGACACCGACCCGCAGGCGGTCGGCGTGCCCCCGCTGCGGGCCGAGGGGCGGGACGCCGCCGGGGCGAAGACGGCCGCGGTCGTGAACCAGTTCGTCGCCGAGGCGACGAGGGTGCTGGCCCCGGAAGCGCCGGTCAACGGCGCGACGCTCCGCGGGTTCGCCACCTACCCGAAGATCGCGAAGTTCGAAGAGGTGTACGGGCTGAAGTCCGCGGCCATCGCCGTGTACCCGATGTACAAGGGGCTCGCCCGGCTCGTGGGCATGGACATCCTCGACCCGGGCACGTCGCTCCAGGGGCAGGTCGACACGCTCAAGCAGGTGTGGAACGACTACGACTTCTTCTTCCTGCACTACAAGTACACCGACAGCACCGGCGAGGACGGGAACTTCCCCGCGAAGGTGCAGATGATCGAGAAGCTCGACGAGGTGGTGCCGCAGATCCGGGCGCTGAAGCCGGACGTGTTCATCGTGACCGGCGACCACAGCACCCCGAGCCGGATGAAGTCGCACTCGTGGCACCCGGTGCCGACGCTCCTGGTGTCGGACGTGTGCCGGCCGGACGAGGTGACCGAGTTCAGCGAGCGAGCGTGCCTGCGGGGCGGCCTGGGCCAGTTCCAGGCGATGCACCTGATGCTCCTGGCGATGGCCAACGCCGGCCGCCTCGGGAAGTACGGCGCGTGACGCGGGGCCCGATCGCGCCGCACCCGGCCCCGGCGGAAGTGGTCTCACCCCCGGGGTTCCCATGCCGCCCAAGAGCCCGAAGCCGCACGCGAACTTCCCGGCACCGGCCGCGGCCCTTCGGGGCGAGGCCGATCTCCTCGCGGCGGTCCTCGCGGACCCCGGCGACGACACCGCGCGGCTCGTCTACGCCGACTGGCTCGACGAGCACGACGACCCCCGCGGCCAGTACCTCCGCGACACCGTCGCCGCGTTCCGCAACGGCACGAAGTTACCCCGCGAGTCGCGGACGTGGAAGGCGTGGTCCGATCTCGTCGGCATCGACTTGATGCGGCGGCTCTGGCAGCAGACGCCCACCGAGTTCAGCCAGACGGTGCTGGGCCTGGCCCGGCCGGCGGTCAACTTCGTCGCGAAGCGGACGGCCGAGGCGAAGATCCCCGTCGGTGCGAGCAAGTTCGGCGGCGGCCCGGACCTGCCGGCGGGCGCGAAGTGGCCAGTGTACCGCGGCGCGCCGCTGTCGTTCCTGGCGCAGATCAACCTCGCCGAACTCGCCCCCAGCCCCGCCTGCCGCGAACTCCCTTCCAGCGGGGTGCTCTCGGTGTTCTGCTACTACGACCCGGACGAGGGCAACGACGCCTTCCCCAAGGGAAGTTGGAAGCTGCTCCACTTCCCGGACGCGTCCAAGCTCACCCGCAACCTGCCGCCCGAAGTGTCGTTCAGCCCGTGCCGGCTCGTGTTCACGGAGTGCCTGACGGTCCCGGACCCCGACTCGCCGTGGAACAAGACCATCGGGTTCGGGCACCACGAGGACGCGGAGGACATGTACCGCGAGGTGATCGTCGGACCGGTCGGCGGGCACCAGCTCCTCGGCTACCCGGTGCCGATCCAGTGCGACCCGCTCGACAAGAAGACGGTGCGCCACCTGCTCACGATCGACGCCGACGACAAACCCGATTGGATGTGGGGCGACGGCGGCGCACTGTACTTCCTCATCACCGAGGCCGACCTGAAGGCCCACCGGTTCGACCGCGTCCGGCTCGCAATGCAGTGCTGCTGACCGCGTCACGCGCCGGGCCGCAGCGCCGCGATGCGGTCGAGCAGGTGGTCGGCCAGTTCCGCGCGCGTGACGCGCGCGAACCCGAGCGGGGCCGAGCCGACCAGCGCCCACTCGTGCATCCCCTCCAGCGTGTTCGCCGAGATCAGGTCGGCCCCCGAGTGGACGCGGGCGGCCTCGGCCACGGTGAGCAGTTCGTTGTCGGTCAGCCCCACTTCGAGCTTGAACTTTACCAGCACGCCGTTGAAGCCCCACGAAGTCCGGACGCGGTCTACGAGCTTCGGCGTCGGCGTCAGCTTCAGCCACAGTTCCGGGTGCGAACTCTTCACCTTCCCGGCCGTGACGTTCTCGAACGTCCCGTCGGCGAACGTGAACGCGCCGGCGACGCGGTAGTCGCTCACCGCCGCGGCGTGGACGATCGCGTCGAACCCGCCGCCCGACACCTCCGCGGCCATCAGCCGTTCGAGGTCGTCGAACGTGCGGTACGGCTTCACCCGCCAGTCGGGTTCCGTGCGGGGCCGGGCCGCCGGGATCGCGTCCACGACCGCGGGGTGCGACGTCAGCAGCGTGACGGCGTGGCCGCGGTCGAACGCGCGGGCCGCGATGCCCCCGCCCGTGCGGCCGGTGAAGATGTTCGTGATGCACCGCACGTCGTCCACAGGGGTCTGCGTGTTGCCGGCGGTCACGAGGATGTTCATGCGTCACCTGCTGCGATTCAAGGGGAACTCGCACCCCCGTTAGGTGTACGCCGCGGCGGCCCCGTGACACGCCCGACCGCACGGGGTACACTTCAGTTCCCGCCCACCCCCACGAGAGCCCGCCCATGTCCCGCCTCGCCGCACTGCCCCTCGCCCTCGCCCTCGCCCTCAGCGTCGCCGTCGGCCGGGCCGACAACTGGCCCGCGTGGCGCGGCCCGACGGGGCAGGGCCACTCCGCCGAGAAGAACCCCCCGGTGGCGTGGAGCGGGACCGAGAACGTGAAGTGGAAGGTGCCGCTGGAGCACCAGGGGAACTCCACGCCGGTCGTGTGGGGCGGGAAGGTGTTCCTCACCCAGGCGAACAAGGGCGGGACCGTCCGCAGCCTGATCTGCCTGGACCGCGCCGACGGCAAGCAGCTCTGGAAGAAGGACGTCGCCCACGACGCGAAGGAGAGGAACTGGGACCCGTCGTGGTACTGCAACGCCTCGCCCGCGACCGACGGAGAGCGGGTCGTCGCGTGCTTCGGCTCGGCCGGGCTGTACTGCTTCGACCTCGACGGTAAGGAATTGTGGAAGCGGACCGACCTTGGCACCTGGGAGCACCCCTTCGGGAACTCCGCGTCGCCCGTGCTCCACGGCGACCACGTGATCCAGTGGTGCGGGCCGAACGAGGGAAAGGGCGACAACTACCTCCTCGCCGTGAGCAAGAAGACCGGCGCGACGGTGTGGAAGCACGACGAGGCGTTCGGCTCGTGGAGCACGCCGGTGGTCGCGACGGTCAACGGTCAGGATCAACTCGTGCTGGGGCAGTCGCGGGACGTGAAGGGGCAGCCGGAGGCGAAGACCGGGCACCTCCGCGGGTTCGACCCGGCCACCGGCAAGGAACTGTGGGCGTGCCAGGGGCTCAACAGCTACGTCTACGCCTCGGCGCTCGTGGGCAACGGGGTCGCGGTCGGCACGTCCGGATACGGCGGGTCGGCGCTGGCGGTGAAGCTCGGCGGCACCGGCGACGTCACCAAAGACCGCCTGTGGCTGCACCCGAAGCCGGCCAGTCAGCGGGTCGGCTCGGGAGTGATCGTCGGCGAGCACGTCTACATGGTGGACGAGAACGGCGTGGCGCACTGCTACGACCTGGCGACGGGCAAGGACTCGTGGGAGGGCGAGCGGCTCAAGGGGCTGACGTGGGGCTCGCTGGTCCACGCCGACGGCCGGCTGTACCTCCTGATGCGGAACGGCGACACGCACGTCCTCGCGGCGAAGCCGAAGTTCGAGCTGCTGGCGACCAACTCCCTGGGGGCCGGGGAGCAGTCGAACTCGTCGGTCGCGGTGTCCGACGGCGAGCTGTTCCTCCGCACGTTCAAGCACCTGTACTGCGTCGCCGCGAAGAAGTGATACCGAATCGCATGGATTCGGTTCTTTGTGGGTGGGGCGCAGGCTTTCTTGCCTGCCCCCAGACGCCTTCGGAGGCAGGCAAGAATGCCCGCCCCACCAAGAGCAACTGATCCACGCGGTTCGGGATGACGCGGCCGCGGGCTCCGCTCTCCCGACAGCGGGTTCGGCGAATCGACTGCGGGAGCGGGGCGGTTGTGCCGATAACTTTCGGCGAGCGGTTGGCGTTGACGCAACCCCGGCACTCTGGGTATTTACTCGCGGAACCGCACGAGTCTCAGACATCGGCACGGGCGGCCGGCCCGCGGGAAAGGAGTCGAGCGTGGACATCCAGGACAAGCGTATCCTCGTCACCGGCGGGTCGGGGTTCCTCGGGAGCCACGTCGTCTCCCGGCTCCGGGCCATCGGGTGCCGCCGGATCATCGCCCCGCGGTCGGCGGAGTACGACCTCACCCGCGAGCCCGACGTGCTCCGGCTCATGCAGGTCGAGCGGCCCGAAGTGGTGCTGCACCTCGCCGCGAAGGTCGGCGGGATCGGGGCCAACCGCAAGTACCCCGGCACGTTCCTGTACCAGAACCTGATCATGGGGACGCACCTCATCGAGGCGTCCCGGCAGTACGGCGTCGAGAAGTTCGTGATGGTCGGCACCATCTGCTCGTACCCGAAGTTCACCCCGGTCCCGTTCAAAGAGTCGGACCTCTGGAACGGGTACCCGGAGGAGACGAACGCCCCGTACGGCCTCGCCAAGAAGATGCTCCTGGCCCAGCTCCAGGCGTACAAGCAGGAGTTCGGGTTCAACGGCGTGAACGTCATGCTGGTGAACCTGTACGGGCCGAACGACAACTTCGACCTGGAGAGCTCGCACGTCATCCCGGCCCTGATCCGCAAGTGCGTCGAGGCCAGGGAGCGGGGCGACAAGGTGCTCCCGGTGTGGGGCACCGGGAAGCCGACCCGCGAGTTCATCTACGCCGAGGACGCGGCCGAGGCGCTCGTGCGGGCCGCCGAGGTGCTCGACACCCCGGACCCGGTGAACGTCGGCTCGGGCGTCGAGATCGCCATCGGCGACCTGGTGAAGCTGGTCGCCGAGAAGACCGGGTTCACCGGCGAGCTGCGGTTCGACCCGAACATGCCCGACGGCCAGCCCCGGCGGTGCCTCGACGTGACCCGGGCCAAGGAGCTCTTCGGGTTCGAGGCCCGGACCTCGCTGGCCCAGGGGCTCGAAAAGACGATCAACTGGTACCTGGCGTCGCGGCGGGCCGCCGCGGCCGCATGAACGGACCCGGAGCCCCCGGGGTGACCCCCGGGCGCTCCGCCACGGCCGGCGCGACCGGGGACGATTTGTTTGTCGGGCCGCCCTCCGTGGCGGCCCGCACGTTATCAGGACACGGAGCCACGGATGAGCAGCGATTCGCAGGACGCGAAGCCGACGCAACAGCAGGACGGCGGGCCGTCGCACCTCGTGCTGGCGCAGCTCCAGGCCGAGGTCCGCGACCTCCGCGCCTACGTCACGGCGATGGAGGCCAACATCCGGAACATCACGTTCCTGGGCGTCCTCCGCCGCGTCTTCGCACGCGCGTCCGGCGCGCGGCTCCACAAGCTCGACCAGTACCGCTCGCGGCCGGTCCGCGTCCCGGCCGCGTACCACCGGGCCGAGCCCCCGGCGAACCCGCCGCTCATCTCGATCGTCACCCCGTCGTACAACCAGGGCCGGTTCCTCGAGGAGACCATCAAGAGCGTCCTCGACCAGAACTACCCGCGGCTCGAGTACGCGATCCAGGACGGCGGCTCGAAGGACGAGTCGGCCGCGCTCATCGAGAAGTACCGCTCCAAGCTGGTCCACGGCGAGTCCCGCCGCGACAAGGGGCAGGGGAACGCGATCAACCTCGGGTTCGCCCACGCCTGCAAGGGCGAGATCATGGCGTACCTGAACTCCGACGACCTGCTCATGCCCGGGGCGCTCAACTACGTCGCGTCGTACTTCGCCGCCCACCCCGAGGTGGACGTCGTGTACGGGCACCGGATCATCGTCGACCACCACACCCAGGAGGTCGGCCGGTGGGTGCTCCCGGCGCACTCCGAGAAGATGCTCGTGTGGGCCGACTACGTCCCGCAGGAGACGCTGTTCTGGCGGCGGCGGGTGTGGGACAAGGCCGGCGGGAAGATCGACGAGTCGTTCCAGTTCGCGCTCGACTGGGACCTGCTCCTGCGGTTCCGCGACGTCGGCGCGAGGTTCAAGCGGCTCCCGCGGTTCCTCGGCGCGTTCCGCATCCACCCGACGCAGAAGACCTCGGCCGAACTGGCCGCGACCGGCACCCCGGAAATGAACCGCATCCGCGAGCGGCTCCACGGCCGCACGGTGACCCTGGTGGACATCCGCAAGCACCTCCGCGGGTACATGCTCGCCCACGCCTGGCACAACTGGCTGTACCGCCTCGGCATCGCCCACCAGTGACCGACCGAGCCCCCGGCGAAGCCGGGGGCTCACGTGTTGCCGAACGAAAGTTGGTCACTCGCTCCGCGAGTGACACCAACCGCACGTCGCACACCGGGAACCGCCCACAGCACGGGGCGCGACTCGCGGAGCGAGTCGCCTACCGTCATCCGTGTGCCGCGAGTGCTACCGAGTCGGCAAGTACACCTCATGCCCTCTGGGACAGCACCAGCAACCGGAACACGTCGCCCAGGAACCCCTCGACGAACTCCTGGATCCCCGGCGACGTCCTCTCCGAGTTCCCCGCCACGTTCAGCACCCGCACGCCGGCCACCGCCAGCCACTCGCACACGTCCCCGGGCGCCACGCCCCCGCCCGGTGTCACGTCGAAGGTCGGCTTCCCGTGCTCCCCGCACAGCGCCAGCGTGAGCACCTCGCCTGGGGAGTCCCACACCGTCGCGAACCGCAGCGTCGCGTCCGACTCCTTGACGTTCAGCGATGTGCGGTGCGGGTACTGCGCCCCGGGCGTCTCGCGCATGCCGTACAGCTCGGCGAACTCGGGGTGCGTGCCGTCGTGCGCGAGGAACCCCGCGGGCATCCAGCCGCCGGTCGCGATGCCCGCGGCGCGTGCCGCGGCGAGCGCCGCCCGGTCGGCCCCCGTCTGCCCGCCCGAGATCACCCGCTCCAGGTTCATCCCCCCGTCCCCCTGGTCGCGCCCGGACCGCAATCCGCTCGGAGGGGTTTGCACGCGGAGCGCGAACCGGAGACAATCAAACCACCCTCGGAGGCCGCCATGCGCCCGCGCCGTGGTTTTACCTTGGTCGAATTACTGGTGGTGATCGCCATCATCGCGATCCTGATCGGGCTGCTGCTGCCGGCCGTTCAGAAGGTCCGCGAGGCCGCCGCCCGGACCCAGTGCGCCAACAACATGAAGCAGTTCGGCCTGGCGGCCCACAACTACGCCGGCGACAACGACGGTCGGCTCCCCCCGGTCGGTGCGAGCGGCGCGTACTGGGCGCCCTACGACGACCGCGTGGGCTACGCGGCCGCGTCGCTCCCGGACTTCGACCCGTCGCGGTCGATCCTCTGGCGGTACCTCGAAGGGAACGCCCGCGTGTTCCGGTGCCCGAACGGGTTCGACCGGGCCCCCGGCAGCGCGTCGCTGGGCCAGCCGCTCCAACTGAGTTACGCGCTCAACGGCGTCACCGGCGGCCCGGCGGGGCGGCCCCTGCTGCACGTCACCAACGGCAACGGCACGTCGCAGGTGACCTACCTCTGGGAGCACTGCCGCGCCCCGGGGTGCTCGACGAACGGCACGAACCCGGCCGGCCTCCCGGGCGGGCTCCCGTGGCCCGTGACCGACGCCGACGCGGTGAACCACTACCCCGAGGACCGGCACGGGGGCGTGTTCGGGGTCCAGTTCTGCGACGGCCACGTCTCGATGATGCGCGCCGCCGAGTTCACCACGGCGATGTACTACGTTCAGTGAGATCCGCACGCGGTCCCGCGGACCGCGGCGACACACTACTTCTTCTCGAACACCACCTTCCCGCCCACGACCGTGAGGACCACCTTCGTGTCGCGGACGTCGTCCACCGGGCACGTCAGCACGTCGCGGTCGGTGACGATCAGGTCGGCCAGCTTGCCGACTTCCAGCGAGCCCTTCTCCTTCTCCTCGCGGCCCAGGTAGGCGTTGTTGATCGTGTACAGCCGGATCGCCTGCTCGCGGGTGAGGCACTCGGCCGGTTCCAGCACCCCGCCGCGCTCCAGCTTCCGCGTGACCGCCGCCCACACGCCGAGCCACGGCGACCACGGGTTCGTGCTGTCGAGCGGGTCGAACCGGAGCATGTGGTCGCTGCCGCCGCCGATCGTCGTGTACTCCATCCACGACTTGTACGGCTGGAACCACCGCATCCGCTCCTGTCCCAGCACCTTGAGCAATGTGTGCCCGTCCTTGTACAGCCACGCGGGCTGGACGTCGGCACACACGCCGAGCTTCTTGCACCGTTCGAGGTTGTGCTGGCTCGGGAAGTTCGCGTGCGTGATGCAGAACCGCAGGTCCCTGATGGGCGCGATGCGGTCGGCCGTCTCGTAGGCGTCGAGGAGCACGTCCATCGCGCCCTCGCCCGCGGTGTGCGAGGTGACCGCCCACTTCCGCTTCGCGGCCTCCTCGGCGACGATCTGCAACTGCTCGGCCTTCGCGAACAGCAGCCCGCGGTAGTCGTCCTCCGTGACCTGATAGGTGTCGCCCTTGGGCCACGGCGCCCGCATGTACGCGGTGCCGTTGAGCATCCCGCCGTCGGTGAACATCTTGATCGGCCCGATGCGGACCCACTCGTCGCCGACGCCCGTCGGCCCGCCGCGGCCGTCCTTGCCGGGGAGGTCGTCGAGCCGCCTGGCGATCTCCTCGCGGGTGCCGCCGGGGCTGAACCCGCGGGCGACGTTCACCCGGACCGTGAGTTCGTCCGCCTCCCGCAGCGCGAGGTACAGGTCGAGGTCGCCGCGGCCGGCGTTGCGGTCCGCGACGCTCGTGATGCCGTGCTCGTTGTAGAGCGAGAACAGCTTCTTCACCGCCTCCCGCTTCTTCTCGGGACCGACGTTCTCGCCGCCGCCCGGCACGCCCTTCAGTACGCCGTAGGCGCTGCGGAGCATGCCGGTCGGCTCGCCGGTCACCGGGTCCTTCACCACGACGCCGGTGCCGGGGTTCTTCGTGTCCTTGGTGACGCCCGAGACCTTCAGCCCCATCGAGTTCGTGACCCCGGCGGGGCCGGCGTGGTACAGGACCGGGTGCTTCGGTGCGGCCCCGTCGAGTTCCGCCTTCGTGGGGAAGCGGGCCTCCTTCAGCCGCGTCGGGAAGGCGTAGCGGATGACGATCCACTGGCCCTCGGGCGTGTCGGCGGTGCGCTTCGTGATGTACTCCAGCACCTCCGGGATCGACCGCAGCAGCGGCACCGGGTCGCCGACCTCGCTGAGCGCCGCGCCGACCGGGTGAACGTGGCTGTCGTACAGCCCCGGCAGCACCAGCTTGCCGCCCGCGTCGATGACCCGCGTCTTGTCCCCCTTCAGCTTCAGCACCTCGGCGCTGGTGCCGACCGCGGCGATCCTCCCGCCCCGCACGGCGACGGCCTCGGCGATCGTGAACTTCGCGTCCACGGTCGCGACCCTGGCGTTGTGAACGATCAGGTCGGCGGGGTCGGCGGCCCGCGAGACGGGCGCGGCCGCCAGCAGCGCGGCCGCGAGCAGGAGGTGTTTCACCGGAGGGCTCCCGAGGGGTGTGTCGCAAGCCTACTCGCAGCGGCACCGGGCCGGAACAAGATTCCGCCGCCGTGTCGGGAGACTCCCGGCACCCGGTTTGCTTCCCGGTGACGCACGCGGCCCGGCGCGGCCGCCCCTTTGTCGAGGTTTTCACATGGTCGCCAACGGTGAAGTCGCCGCCCGAACTCCTGCTCCTCCAATCGTGCAGCGCGAAGGCCCGCTCGCGACCGGCGACCGGTTCCGCCCGGTCGCGCTGGCCGCACTCACGGTCATCCTCGTCGGCCTGTGCGTCTGGCTCACGACGCCGTTCCTCCCCGCGGTGACGTGGGGGCTGGCGCTGGCGATCCTCGCGTGGCCGCTGCACTCCTGGGTGCTCCGCAAGGTCACCGCGTCTCCGAACGCTGCGGCCGCGGTGTCGTCGCTCGTCGTGGTGCTGGTGATCGCCGTCCCCGGCGTGTTCGTCAGTTACCAGTTGATGCGGGAGGCGGAATCGGCGGCGGACCGGATGAAGGAGCAGCAGGTCGCCGGCACGGTCCGCGAGGTGATGAACCAGCGGCCCGAGACGGCGGCGGTCGTGGCGTGGACCGACCGGGTCGGCGTGGACCTCGACACCGAGGCCCGCAACGCCCTCGGGGCGCTCACCCGCGAGGGCGCGGGGCTGGTTCAGGGGTCCGTCATGGGCATCTTCCAGGCGGTCATCGCGCTGTTCATCCTCTTCTACCTGCTCCGCGACCGGTCCTCGCTCCGCGAGTCCCTGCGGCGGCTCCTCCCGGTCACGCGGCCCGAGGCCGACCGCGTGTTCGAGGACGCCGCCGGGTCGGTCTACGCGAACCTGTACGCCAACATCGTCACCAGCCTCATCGACGCGGTGCTCGGCGGGTTGCTGTTCTGGTGGGTCGGGCTCCCCTCTCCGTTCCTGTGGGGCGTGGTGATGTTCGTCCTGAGCCTGCTCCCGGTTCTCGGCGCGTTCATGGTGTGGGTGCCGGCGGCTGCGTACCTCGCGCTGGTCGGGCAGTGGGGCGGTGCGGCGCTGATCGTCGGGTGGGGCGTGATCGGCTCGGCCCTGATCGTGAACACCTACCTGTACCCGCGGCTCGTCGGGAACCGGATGCGGCTGCACGAGGTCCCGGCCCTGATCGCGTTCCTGGGCGGGGTGGCGGTGTTCGGCGCGGCCGGGATGATCCTCGGCCCCGGCATCCTCGCGGTCACCTCGGCCGTCATGGACCTGTGGCACCGCCGCTCCGAGACGACCGAAGCCGGGCCGGTCACGGTCGTGGCCTGATGGTCGTGAAGGTGGCAGCGGGCCGCGCGACCGCGATTCGGTCGCGCGGCCCAGTTTTTTTCACCCCGGCTGCGCCCGAAATCGCCCGGTGCCGTAGTCGCCCCCCCGCCCGGTCGCTATCATGATCGTTCTCTGCGTATTGTTGGATTCCGTGAGGTAGCCACCGTGGCCGTTCGCATTCGTATGAAGCAGATGGGCCGGACCCACCGGCACTACTACCGTATCGTCGCCATCGACGCCCGCCAGCCGCGGGATGGCAAGGTGATCGAGGAGCTGGGCGTCTACGACCCGCACGTCACCGACAAGGACGCGCGCGTCAAGCTCAAGCCGAGCCGCATCAAGTACTGGCAGAGCGTCGGGGCGCTGCCGTCCGAGCACTGCGCCGCGATCTTCTCCAAGTACATGAAGAAGTGGGAAGAGATCGAAACGCAGGAGGCCGCTCGGGCCGCCGAGGACAAGGCCAAGGCCGAGGCCGCCCCGAAGGCGTGACCCCGTGGACGCACCGACGGACCCGCCGGCCGCCGCGCCACGCCGCACGATCCGGTTCGACGTGCTGACGCTGTTCCCGGGCATCTTCGAGAGCTACGTCGGCCAGAGCCTGCTCGCCGACGCCATCGCCGCCGGATCGGTCCAGGTCAACACCTGGAACATCCGCGACTGGACGCTCAACAAGCACGACCGCGTGGACGACCGGCCCTTCGGCGGCGGCCCCGGGATGGTGCTGATGGCCCAGCCGGTGCTCGACGCGGTCGGGGCCGTCCAGGCGAAGGCCGAGTCGCCCGGAACGGTGGTCATGCTGACGCCGGCCGGCGAGCGGCTGACCCAGCGGGTGGTCGAGGAACTCGCCCGGGAGCCGCGGTTGCTGCTCCTGTGCGGTCGGTACGAGGGGTTCGACGACCGCATCCGCCAGACCCTGAGCCCCCGGGAACTGTCAATTGGAGACTTCGTCTGCAACGGCGGCGAGGTCCCCGCGATGGTTGTCATCGATGCGGTGATCCGGCTCATCCCCGGTGTCCTCGGCGACGAGCAGAGCGCGGCCGACGAGTCGCACAGCGAGCCCGGCCGGCTCGAGTACCCGCAGTTCACCCGGCCCCGGAGCTTCCGCGGGCTGGACGTTCCCGACGTGCTCCTGAGCGGGAACCACGCGGCCGTCGCGAAGTGGCGGCGCGAGCAGTCCGAGCGGCGGAGCCAGACGAACAACGAGCGGCGAGCGGGGGACGTCAGTCCCCCGGTTAGCGGGACGACGCCACCGGGGGACTGACGTCCCCCGCTCGCCCCGCGGAATCAACCAACGACGACACTCGGGGCGGACGCGACCGCCCAGAAAGACAAGGTGGGCCATGCTGAAACCCCTCATCGGCCTTGTTGAACGGGCCAGCCTCAAGTCCGACGTCCCCGACTTCCGCATCGGCGACCGCATCGAGGTGCACCAGAAGATCCTCGACGGCGTCAAGGAACGGGTCCAGGTGTTCGAGGGCGACGTGATCGGCCGCCAGAACGGCGGGATCCGCGAGACCGTCACCGTCCGCCGCCTGGTCCAGGGCGAGGGCGTCGAGCGGATCTTCCCGATCCACTCCCCCCGCATCGCCAAAATCGTCATCAAGAAGGCCGGGTCCGTCCGCCGGGCCAAGCTGTTCTACCTCCGTGATCGCGTCGGCAAGGCGACGAAGATCAAGGACGACGTGAAGCGGCAGACGAAGATCGACCTCGACCTCAAGCAGGCCGCCGAGGCCGCGTCGAGGGCCGCCCAGGAGGCCGCCGCCCGCGCCACCGCCGAGGGCGGGATGTCGAAGACCGCCCAGAAGAAGAAGGCCCGCAAGGAGGCCGAGGCCAGCAAGAAGAAGTAGCCCCCGGCTCGCCATGCCCGCCGCGCGTCAGGACGAGCCGCCCGGCGAACCCGGGTTCACCCGCTGGCCCTGGTGGCGGCGGTGGTTCGGCCGCCGCAGCGAGCGGGCCGCGGCCCGGTTCCTCCGGTCCCTCGGCTACCGCGTCCTCGCCGCCAACGTCTCGGACGCGGCCGGCGAACTCGACCTGCTCGCCCTCGACGGCGAGACCCTGGTGGTGGTCGAGGTCCGCTCGACCGCCTCGGACCGCCCGGACGCACTCGAAACGACCGCCGCCTCGGTGGACCTCCGCAAGCAGCGGAAGATCACCGGGGCGACGTTGCGTTTCCTGGCCACCCGCAAGCTGTTGGGAAAGGTCTCCGTGCGGTTCGACGTCCTCGCGATGAGCTGGCCGCACCACGCCCGCGAACCCGCGGTCAAGCACGTCCGTCATGCCTTCGAGGCCACCGGCAAGTTCCAGTGGTTCAGTTGAACAGGAAGAGTGTTGATCCGCAGATTCCGCAGATGGACACAGATTTTCAGACAGAAGAGCAGCAGAGACAGAAGAGAGTGATCCACAGATTACACAGAAGACACAGATTTCAGAGACAAGAAACCAGGGACAGAAGTCAGACATCAGGCGGATACTGACGGGTAAGGTGCTCGGTCTTCAAATCTGTGTCTTCTGTGTAATCTGTGGATCACTCTCTTCACTTCTGTCTTCAAATCTGCGTCCATCTGCGGAATCTGCGGATAAATGGATTCGGAGTTTGACATGCCGAGCTTTCCCCCGGTTGAAGAGCAGCTCGCGGTGATCCTCCGCGGGGCTGCGCAGATCGAGACCCGCGACGAGCTGAAGAAGAAGCTGGAGCGGAGCCACGCCACCGGCACCCCGCTGCGGATCAAGTACGGCATCGACCCGACCGGCTTCGACGTCCACCTCGGCCACACGGTCCCGCTGCGGAAGCTCCGGCAGTTCCAGGAACTCGGCCACCTGCCGGTCCTCATCATCGGCACGGCCACGGCCGCGGTCGGCGACCCGTCGGGCCGTGACGCCAGCCGCCAGGGGCTGACCACGGAGCAGATCGAGAAGAACGCGACGACGTACCTCGCCCAGATCGCCAAGGTGATCGACGTCACAAGGGCCGAGGTGCGGCCGAACGGCGAATGGTTCAACCGGTTCACGTTCGCGGAAATGCTCAAGCTGCTCGGCCAGACCACGATGCAGCGGATGCTGGAGCGGGACGACTTTACAAAGCGCGTAAAAGCGGGCACCGCGATTTACCTGCACGAGTGCCTGTACCCGCTGATGCAGGGGTGGGACTCCGTCGAGATCAAGGCCGACGTTGAGCTCGGGGGCACCGAACAGCTCTACAACCTGATGGTCGGCCGCGACCTCCAGCGGGGTGCCGGCCAGGAGCCGCAAATCTGCTTCACCATGCCCATCCTCCGCGGCCTCGACGGCGAGAAGAAGATGGGTAAGAGCCTGAACAACTACATCGGGCTCAACGAGCAGGTGACGGATGTGTTCGGCAAAACGATGAAAATCCCTGACACTCTCTTACGGGAGTGGTACACGCTTCTCACGGATCGGAGTGCCGACGAAATCGAGGGGTTGTTGGCAACCCCGCTCGAAGCAAAGAAGACGCTCGCAGGTGATATCGTTGGGTTCGTTCATGGCCGGGATGCCGTCGAAAGTGCCCGCGCGAACTGGGACAAGAGGTCACGAAACGAGGATCCCGATGACATCCCCGATGTGTCGATCGGCCGCGACAAACTCAAGGAAGGAGGGATGCTCGCGGTCGATCTGATCGCCGAGGCGAAGTTGGCCGCGAGTAAGGGCGAGGCGCGGCGGAAGATCGAGGAAGGGGCGTTCAACTACGGCCCGGACCGCACGAAGGTGGCCGACGTGAAGGCGACGGTGGCCGTGACGGACGGACTGGTGATCCGCCTCGGCCGCAAGATCCTCCGCGTGAAGCTCGCCTGATGCGGGTAGGAGTTACGGGTAGTCTGGTGAGGCAAGGCATTCTTGCCTGCCACCGGCCGGCTCACAGGGCAGACATTCGTGTCTGCTCCACCAGAGCCCAGCAAACACACACTCGACGGTATAACCCCTCACCGAATCCGACCCGCGCCGTTCGGCACTCGTCCGGCCGCGGACCGCGAGTTCGTCCGGGGTTTGCTCGTTCGGGCCGAACATCTTGTACCGCAGGGTGCTAACGGTAAGCGACGCACTCACTTAACTTTACAACTCAACCTGTTGCTCCAATTAGAATTTGTCCGCAAGAATTATGATGATTTGGCGAAATTGGAGTTCATCGGCGAGGGGTGGCGCACCCGCGCCGAAACAATGAGAAGTGCTTGAGTCTCGCAGCCGACCACATCACCGCCGGGCGTCGCGTCGGGGGGAACGTGACGCCCGGCGGCCACTCACGCCTCGATCGGCTCCGCTTCCAGAGTCGCCGGGGCGATGGCCCGACGGGACCGCACCACGCGCCGCAGGGTCGAGGGCTCGGCCCGCGGGGCGACCGCGTGCGAGACGGCGCACGCTTCGCGCTGGGCCTCTTCGAGCGTCAGGAAGGGGTCAAGGAGCAGGGCGGTCAGGGTCGAGAGGGTGCGGTCCATGCTCGTCGGGCTCCAGGGCGGGGGTGGGCGAACCGTGCGGGTTGCGGGGTCGGGGTAAAGTTTGTAGCGGGCGGTAAGAACTTCAGGCTCGGGGTTGCAACGGTTACCGGCGTCAGGCGGGGAGGTGAACCGCGCCGAGGTCCAGCCACCAGTCGCCCGAGTCGTCGCTCGGATTGAACGCGGCGTCGAGGAAGAATCGGGGGGCCGCGTCGTCGTCCGCGAGCGACAGCCGGGCAACGTCGGTGGTCTGGGGGGTCGGGATCATCGTGAGTCCTCGCGGGTCGGTTGGGGCCGGGTGGGCCAGCGTGGGTTCGATGCGAGTGGATACGCACCTGTCGTGCCGCGCCGCGGGCCGAAATACCCAAGAGAAGTGGGTGGGGTCCGGGTGGCCGCGCGACCCGCACGGGCACCGCAGGCGTTACGATTTCGCGGGCCCGCCAAGAGCGCCCGTCCGCTCCGGATTCACACGGTGCGTGGCCGCGAGGAGGATGCGGGCGCACGCCTCGGCGTCCGAGAGCGGGTCGTGGTGGACGAGGCCGATGCCGAGCCGCCGGCACACCGACGCGAGGTCGTTGGGCTTCAGCCCCCAGTGCCGCCGGGCGACCTGGACCGTGCAGACGAACGGCTGCGGCGGCGGGGGGACGCCCCCGGCCTCGCAGCACGCGAGCAGGACGCGGCGGTCGAACGGGGCGTTGTGGGCCGCGAGGAACTCGACGCCGTCGAGCAGCGGGGCCAACCGCCGCCACGCATCGCAGAACGCCGGCGCGTCCTTCACCATGTCCCAGGTGATCCCGTGCAGCCACGAGAACAGGACGCGCTCGCGGGGCGGCCGCACCAGCACCTTCTCGCGGGCGACAATGGCGCGGCCCTCGACGCGGACGATGCCCACGGCGCAGGCGCTGTCGGCACCGTTGTCGGCGGTCTCGAAGTCGATGGCGGCGAAGGGGGCGTCCGGGTGCGGGGGCGGCACGGGCGGTCGGCGGGGGGCCATGCGGGGCGCTCCGTCACGGGGCTGGCGACACGTCCATGATAGCCCGCGGGCGCGTCACGCGGCCGGTGCCGGGGTGACGGCCGCCAGGGCGGCGAGCAGCGCCCCGGGGGTGGGGAACCGATCGTCGGGGCTCTTCGCGAGGAGCCGCAGGCACACGGCGTCCAGTTCCGGCGTGACCTCGGGGCGGAACCGGCTCGGCGCGACCGGCACCGTGTTGGCGACGTGGTGGAACACGTCCGGCGTCGAGCCCGCGAAGCCGCCCGCGATCGTGGGCGCGCCGGGGGCCGCCTTCCCGAACGGCGGGTGCCCGACGAGCATCTCGTAGAGCACGCCGCCGAGGGCGTAGAGGTCGGTCCGGGTGTCGAGCCGCGACCCGAGCACGAGTTGCTCGGGGGCCATGTAGAGCGGGGTGCCGACGACGCTGGTGTCCACGGTCGCCTGCGGGTCGGGCGAGGCGAGCACCTGCCGCGCCAGGCCGAAGTCGGCGACGCGGACCTCGCCCTCCGGGGTCAGGAGCAGGTTCGCGGGCTTGATGTCGCGGTGGATGATCCCCAGTTCCTCGGCGGCCCCGAGCGCGGCGGCCACGTCCGCGGCGATGCGGACCGCGGAAGCGAGCGTCAGTCGGCGGCCGGGCTGGCGGTTCAACAGGTCGGCGAGGGTGCCCCCGCTGACGTACTCGAACGCGAGGTACACGCCGGAGTCGGTCTCGCCGACTTCGAGCAGCCGCACGATGTTCCGGTGCGCGAGCCGCACGGCGAGGCGGGCCTCGCGGAGCACCCGCTCGCGGGCGTTCGGCAGCGCCGTGAGTTCCGGCCGCATGAGCTTGACGGCCACGAACAGGTCGAGCAACTCGTGGTGCCCGAGGAACACGTCGCCCATGCCGCCGCTGCCCAGGGGCCGGCCGAGGATGATCCGCCCGAGCCGGGCCGGCATGGGCTCCTGCGGCACCGCCGCTCGCGGGTCGTCCGCCCGAGCCGGGGTGTGCTGCCAGACCGAGAGGGGCGCGGCGAGCGTCGGGGCCGCGGGCTGCGTGCTGGCGTGCAGCAGTTGCCGCTCCTGGTCCCGCTGACGCTTCTGGGCCAGGCACGCGCCGATGCGGGCGCGGAGGACCGCTTGATTGAACGGCTTCGGCAGGTAGTCCACGGCCCCCATCTCGATGCACCGGACGAGGTCGTCCTGGTCGCCGCCGCCCGAGATGATGAGCACGGGAATGTGCGCCAGCCGCGGGTCGTCGCGGACGGCCGCGAGCACCGCGTACCCGTTCACCTCGGGCATGTTGATGTCCAGGAGGACGACGTCGATGTGCTCGCGGGCGAGCGCCTCGAGCGCCTCGCGGCCGTTCTCGGCCATGACCGTGCGGTGCCCCTCCCGCTTCACGCGGACGTCGAGCATGCGGCGGGCCTCGGGGTTGTCGTCGGCGATGAGCACGACGCCCGCGGTCACGACCTCACTCATAACTTGACGACCCCCAGTTCCGTGAACGCGCCGATCGTCTGGTGGAACCGCTGCTCGAGTTCCTCGATCAGCGGCGGCGCGGCCCCGAGGTCGCCCGCCTGGCCGAGCCGCTCAAGGGCCGCGCACCGCCCGGCGACCGCCCCGGCCCCGACGTTCGCGGCCGTCCCCCGGAGCCGGTGCGCGAGTTGCCGGAGTTCCTCGCGGTCCCCCGCGGCCACGACCTGCCGGAACAGGGGCAGGTGCTCGGCGACCGCCTGCCGGAACCCGTCGATGAAGCTCTGCAACAGCCCCGGCTCGCCGGCGTCGAGGTCCCGGAGGTCGTCCAGCGTGACCTGGTCGATGAGCGTCGGGTCGGGCTCGGCCGCGGGGGCAGGTGCAGGCGGCGTGCCGTTCGGCTTCGGCGTGCCGTTCGGGGGCGTGGTGGGGCCGGGCGGGCGGTCCAGCCGCCGGCCCCACTCTTCGAGGCACCGGTGCAGGTCGACGGGCTTGACCGGCTTGGTCAGGAACCCGTCCATGCCCGCGGCCCGGCACTTCTGGGCGTCCTCGGTGCTGACGTTCGCGGTCAGCGCGACGACGGCCAGGGGCCGCTCCCAAGCCCGCGCCCGGATCACCCGGGCGCACTCCAGCCCGTCCATCTCGGGCATGTGCATGTCCATGAAGATCACGTCGTAGTGCCGCCGCTCCAGCGCCCGGAGCACCTCGATCCCGTTGTCGGCGAAGTCCGCGGCGTACCCCATGCGGCCGAGCATCACCTTCATCATCTGCTGGTTCACGGGCACGTCCTCGGCCACGAGCACCCGGAGCGGGAACCGCTTGCCGAGGGTCGCGTCGAACTCGGACCGGGCCCGCCGCTCGCCCCGCTGGACCTCCCGGCCCGTGAGCAGCGCGAGCAGCACCTCGAGCAGGGCCGCGGGCTTGAGCGGCTTGGTCACGAACGCGTCGAACTCGCGGCGGTCCCCGAGCGCCTCGCGGCGGGTGAGCGAGGTGAACGCAACCAGCGGCATCGCGCTCGCCGGCCCCTGCTTCTTGCGGATCGCCGCGGCCAGCGCGACGCCGTCCATTTCGGGCATGGCGATGTCGAGCAGGGCGAGGTCGAACTCGATCCCCGCCTCGACCCACCGGAGGGCCTCGAGCGGCGACCCGGTGTCGCGGGTCGTGAACCCCCACCCGCGGACTACGAGCGTCACGATCCGGCGGTTCGTTTCGTTGTCGTCCACGATCAGGATCCGCTTCCCGCCGAGCGACTCCAGGTCGGCCAGGTCCTGCGGGGCGGCGGGCTCCGGGGCCGGGGCCGCGGGCACCACGACGGTGAACGAGAACGTGGACCCGTGGCCCGGCTCGCTGGCCACCCACATGCGGCCGCCCATGAGTTCCGCGAGCCGCTTGCTGATGACCAGCCCGAGCCCGGTGCCGCCGTACTTCCGCGTGGTCGAGGCGTCCACCTGGCTGAACGACTGGAACAGCCGCGAGACGCGGTCCGGGGGGACGCCGATGCCCGTGTCGCGGACCGCGAACGTGATCTCGTGCCGGCCGTCGGGGGTGCGGGCCGCGTCCACGGTCACCACGACCTCGCCGCGCTCGGTGAACTTGACCGCGTTGCTCAGCAGGTTGATGAGCACCTGCCGGACCCGGGTCACGTCGCCGACGACCCACGCGGGCACCCGCGGGTCCAGGTGCGACGCGAGTTCGAGCCCCTTTTCGGACCCGCGGACGGCGATCACGTCGGTCGCGCCCTCGACGCACGCCCGCAGGTCGAACGCCTCGCGCTCCAGTTCGAGGTGCCCGGCCTCGATCTTCGAGAAGTCGAGGATGTCGTTGATGACCCCGAGGAGCGCCTCGCCGCTCGTGCGGATCACCCGCGCGAACTCCTGTTGCTGCTCGGTCAGTTCCGTGTCCTGCAACAGCGACGCCATCCCGAGCACCGCGTTGAGCGGCGTGCGGATCTCGTGGCTCATCGTCGCCAGGAACACGCTCTTGGCGAGGTTCGCTTGCTCGGCGGTTTCCCGGGCCGCCCTGAGCGATTCTTCGGCGGTCCGCCGCGCGGTGACATCCTCGACCGCGCCCTCGTAGTAGACCACGTTCCCGGCCGGGTCGCGGACGGCCCGCGCCTTCTCCCGGATCCAGACGACGCTCCCGTCCTTGCGGCGGATCTGCGACTCGAAGTCCGAGAGCGTGTCGTTCCGCTCCAGCAACTGGATGAATTCGGTGCGGCGGTTGGGATCGACGTACAGTTGCCGGCCGATGTTCGTGAACCCCTCGCGCATCTCCTCGACCGAGTCGAACCCGTAGATGCGGGCCAGGGCCGGGTTGGCGTTCAGGTACCGGCCGGCGGGGGTGGTCTGGAAGATCCCCTCGACCGAGTTCTCGAAGATGTTCCGGTACCGGGCCTCGGCCTCGCGGAGCGCGCCCTCGGCGGCCCTGGCCCGGCCGCTCTCCTCGCGGGCCTGCGCCCACTCCTCGCGGAGCCGCACGGCGATGTTGTTGAACGAGGTCGCGACCTGCCCCAACTCGTCCCGCGACTCGAGGGTCACGACGTGGTCGATGGACCCGCCGAGCATCCGCTCCGACGCCTCGCGGAGCCGGGCGACGGTCCGCATCACGCTGGCGTAGAACGCGACCCACAGGTACGCGACGAGGAGCAGGGCGGCGGCCGCGGCGGCGGCCACGAGCCACTTCTTGCGGACGAACCCGTCGCGGCGCGCGGCGAGGAGCGCGTCGAGTTCGGCGGCGGTCCGGTCCCACAGGGCGAAGTTCGCTTCCAAACTGGTCCGGGCGAGGCGGGCGTACTCCTCGGGCGAGACCGTCGGTGCCTTCGGGCTGGTGACGCCGGTCTCGGTGACGCGGAGCAGCGCGTCGGTTTCCCCGAGCCACCGGCGGAGCGGCTCGTCGAGGGCCGGGCCGAGCGTGTTCGCCGGGTTGCTCCTGAACGCGGTCTGCATCCCGGCGCGGGTCTCCTCGACGCTCGCCCGGAGCAGCCCGGAGAGCCGCACGAACTCGGCCCGCTGCTCGGCGGTGAGCGCCCCGCCGGGCGCCAGCGACTGCCGCGCGAGGCCGCGGACCTGCACCGTCAGCTCCTGGCTCTGCGGGAGCTTCAGGAGCACGGCGTCCATCAGGTAGTAGCTGTCCAGGTCCGGGTCGAGGATCAGGTTCGACGTGTCCCCCACCCGGCTCCCGAGGGCGCGGGTGTCCGCGAGCAGTTGCAGGTGCAGGTCGTCGGTGCTCACCGGGTCGAGGAGCAGGAGCTTCTCGCGGAGGAACCGCCAGTTCTCGCGGAGCGCCTCGTACTCCGCCGCCGTCTTGAGCCCGGCACCGAGGTCCCGCTGGACCGCCTGGAGCGCCGCGAAGTCCCCGTCGATCTCGGCCTGCTTGCGGACCAGCTCGGGCCGCACCGCGACCCGCCCGGCGGCGACCTCCTGGGCCAGCGCCCGGCTCTGTGCGGCGTGCTCGTAGATCCCGCGCAGGGGCCGCAGGTAGCGGGTGCCGTTGAGTTCGTTCTGGGTGAACGCGACCCGCTCGTTCAGCTCGGTGATGAGCAGGTACATGACGAGGACGAGGGGGAGCGCGAACAGCAGGCTGATGAGGAGGAACTTGTGCGGGTAGCGCAGCCGGTTGATGACCGCGAGGGCGGGCGCGAGGAGGGGGTTCGGCCGTCCGCGCGACGGGTGGGGGGCCAACGAACACCTCCTCGTTTGGGCGGGTCGCGGTTGCGCACGGGAGCGGCGCCGCGCTCGGTGCGGCACGGGCCGCCCGAGTGGCAACGAGCGGAGAGGTTCACGCAGTATAGAACAGAGAATTGACGGGTGCGAGCCCCGGGCGGCCCCGTTACCTGCCCGGTCGGGCTACCGACCGGCGATCTCGCGGGCCACGTCGCCGAGCTTCTTCAGGTCGAGTTTCCCGCTCCCGAGCACCGGCATCGCGTCCACGGTGTGGCAGTCGCGGTGGTCCGGTACCCACAGGTTCGGCAGCCCGCGCTTGCTCAGGGCGTCGAGCGCGCACGGGAGCCGCTCGGCGACGTCCGGGAGGTACAGCACGACGATGCGCTCGCCGCGGCGCTCGTCGGGGACCGCGGCGACGGCCAGCACCCGCTCGCCGTTGCTCCCGAGCGCGTCGTGCAGCTCCTCGTCGAGCCGCTCCAGCGGGACCATCTCGCCGGCGATCTTGGCGAACCGCGACATGCGGCCGGTGATGCGGACGAACCCGTCGGGCTCGATGAGGCCGACGTCGCCGGTCGAGTACCACCCGTCCCTGATGGCGGCCGCGGTCTTCTCGGGCTCGTCGAGGTAGCCGCTCATCACGTTCGGCCCCTTCACGCACAGCACCCCCTCGACCCCGACGGGGAGCGGCTCGCGGTCCACGGTGCCGAACGCCTTCACGCACACGCCGTAGATCGGCTGGCCGACCGTGCCGCGGTGGTTCCGCTCCTGTGCGAACCCGTCGCCGCGAACGTCCGGCAAGTTCGACGACACGACCGGCGACACCTCGGTGCACCCGTACCCCTCCAGCGGGAGGACGCCGAACTTCGCGTGGAACTCGTCCTGGAGCTTGACGGGGAGCTTCTCGGCCCCGCAGATGAGCAGCGCGACCGACTTGAAGTCGTCCTTGTCGCACCGGCGGATGTAGAACCGCAGGAACGTCGCGGTGCTGAGCATGACCGTGATGCGGTTGGCCCGGGTCAGCTCGCCGACCTCCTTCGCGGACCGCGGGTCGGGGTAGTACACCGCGAGGCACCCGACCACCAGCGGTGCCCAGAGGCAGACCGTGTACCCGAAGCTGTGGAAGAACGGCAGCACGCCGAACAGCCGGTCGTCGCGGGTGATGCCGAGTGTGTCAACGGCCGACCGGGCGTTGGTCCCGATGTTCCGGTGGGTGAGGACCACGCCCTTCGGGTCGCCGGTGCTGCCGCTGGAGAACACGATCGTGAGCGCGTCGTCCACCTTGTGTTGGTGCAGGCCGAGGGACCGCTCGATCGCCCACGCGGGGAGCAGGAGCACCGCGAGGAACGTGCGGACCCGCTGCCACCTCGTGACCGACGCGAGCACGTCTTCGAGGTAGATCGCGGTGACGCCGTCGGGGAGTTCGAGCGGCACACGCAGCAGGAACCGCTTCGACGTGACGACGACCCGCACGCCGGCCTTCCGCAGCGAGGCCCGGACCGGGTCCGCTCCGGCCGTGTAGTTCAGGTTCACCGACGTCTTGCCGAGGAACGCGATGGCGGCGTTCGCGAGCAGCCCCCCGAGGCTCGTCGGCATCCACACGCCGACGTTCCGGGCGTCACCGACTCGCGAGCGCAGGTACGCGGTGACGCACAGCGCGCCGACGAGGGTTTTCCCCCAGGTGAGGGTGCGGGGCGCGCCGGCGGCGTTGTCGGTGACGCACGGCCGGAACAGGTTCCGGAAGCTCGCGGCGTTCCGCACGAACGCCCGGTGGACCGGGACGATGTGGTCGCTCTCCCACAGCGCGAGTGCGGCCGACGCCTCCTGGACGGCGAGGCGGTAGTCGCCCGCGGTCAAGTCCTTCGGCAGCGGCTCGCCGAACCACACCCCGACGCGCGGCCGCCAGGCCCGCGGCCACTTTCGCGCGACCGGCCCCCGCCCGTGGCTGAAGAACCCGCCCCACAACCCGCCGAGGCACGCCGGGACGACCTTCACGTCGGTGCGCGTGAGACGCAGGACGCGCTCCAGCCCGCGGCCGAACGGGTACATGTTCCCCGTTCGCGTCAGGCCGCGCTCGGGGAAGATCACCACCACGCGGCCGGCGTCGAGCGCCGCGGCGACCCGAGCCAGGCCGTCGGCGACGGCGTGCGGGCGGCGCGGGTCGGTTTCGACGGGGATCGTGTTCCGCCGCGCCCACGACAGGAAGAACCGGGCGACCGGGTTCCGGCCGTACTTCGCCTGCGACACGAACGCGGCCGACCGCGGGCACGCGAGCCACAGCAAAAGCCAGTCGATGACGCTGACGTGGTTGCACACGACGAGCACGCCGCCCGATGCCGGCACACGGTCGCGGTGGTGGACCCGGACCCGATACATGGCACGGACCGCGACCCACAGGACCGGGCGCAGCAGGGCCGGGACGAGCCAGGTGGCGACGGCGGCCGCGGCGAGCGCACCGAGGACGAGTGCAACGGCGGAGAGGTCGTCGGGCATGGTCGCGTCCGTGGGACCGGGGCGTGGGCGCGTGCGCCCCCCAGATTACGGGACGCCCGGCGGGCCGCCAACAGCCGGCGGGGGGAGTTTTCTTCGCCGAGTCCGCTTGCGACGCCCGCGGCGGGCCGTTATACGCCCCGCTACTTCGCGACGACAACGGAACGGACGGGGGAAGGCGGTCACGCCGGGGTGGGTGGGGCCGCCCCCCCCCCCCCCCCCCCCCCCCCCCCCGCCGGGGGGGGGGGGGGGGGCCCGGGGGGGGGGGGGGGCCCCACCCGCCCGGCGGTGGCCGACTGGGGGCGGCCGCGCTTCGCGCGTGGCCCGAAGGTGGGGGAACCGAATGGCGATTTCGTGCGACCCGCTGCTGCGACACGTGCTCCGCGACGAGTCACTCACCCGGGGGCTGGGTGACATCGAGGCGCGGATGCTCATCGAATGGGTCACGGACTGGACGGAACTGCTGGCCGACGCGGCCCGCACCGAGGACGACGCCTGGTCGTGCGTCCGGCGGTTGTGCCGCCGCGGGAAGGCGATCAGCCGGTTCGTGCAGCTCTGGACCGACCCGGAGAACCGCGGCGCGGCCGGCCAACTCGCCGCCGCCGAGCGGTTCGCGTGGCCGCTGCCGACCCGATCCATCGACCCGGCCGACCTGATGCACCACATCCTCACGTGGGAGAACCAGCACCCGGACTCGTGACGAGCGGAGCGGGCCGCGCGGAAGTGGAACGAGGGGCGGAGCGGGCACCGGGCAGGTGCCCGCTCCTTCCGTGCGCCCGTCCTCACTCCTTCAGTTCGGCGCCGGCCACGACGAGGGCGCGGCCGCGGCTGCCGGCGGTGACGTCGATGCTGCGGGTGTACTCGTAGGTCTTCCCGTTCGCGGTCCACCGCCCCTTCACGTCGAACGTATAGGTGCTGAAGACACGGATCGCGGGGGACGTGAGGGTCCACTGGGTGTTGCGCTGGCCGGCGACCTTGTTCCCGTTGATCCACACCTCGGCCGGGGCCGGGAACTCGACGACCAGAACCGCCGGGAACTCCTCCAGTGCCAGGTTCCGACCGGGCGCGATCGGCTCCGGGGCCGGGTCGACAACCGAGAAGTTCGGGGCGAAGCTGGTCGCCGGCGCGTAGCCGAACCCGCCGCCGTAGGGGTACGGGTACCCGCGCTCGTGCCCGGCCCAGATGCCGGAGTATGGGTATCCCAGCCTCGGGGTGTACTCGTCCGAGTCCGCGCAGAACCCACCCCCGATGCCGCCTCGGGGCGGCCGCGGAGGGGGCGTCGGTGCCGGGGCGGGCGCTGCCGGGGGCTTGCGGCGAAAGCCGCCCTCCATCCCGGACTGTGCGGGCGCGAGTTGCGGCAGGGCGGCGAGTAGCCCTGCCGCGAGAAGGAAACGGGACATGGCGACTCCCAGTTGTTCGACCCGGACCGAGCGGGGCGGGGCGTCCCGTCGGCGTTGCGTGTTCGGCAGGTGTGGCCCGAGCGAGCGGACGCGCTGCGGTCCGGTGCCCGGGGGTGGAACACGCGACCCGGCGTGGGGCGGGCACGCGAAGGGGTAATCGGCAAACGTCCGGACAAGGGAGAACTTGCGCGCCTTCTTCGCGATTGTTCGCGAGTGCGACGGAACTCAGATGAGCTGGGAGCCCGTGAACGTTGCCACCGCATTGCTTTGAGTGCGGTTCAAGCGGACCCCGCGGCGGCGCGAACGCAGGAGCCTCACGCCGCTTGCGGCCGACGGGACCGCGCCGGTCGCGAGCAGGTACGCGACCACGACGGTTCCGGTGCGCCCGTGGCCGAGAGCGCAGTGAACATAAGTCGGTCCCGCGGCGACGGCCTCGGCCAACCAGCGGACCGCCCCGAGCAGTTGGATAGGGTCTGGCGCAGTCGCGTCGAGGACCGGAAGGGAGCGGTAGCGGGGAAGGGTGCGTAAGGCGGGCGCCTCGGCGAATTCCGGGGCGAGGTCGAGGACCGCGTGCCAGTGCAGTTGTTCCACCGCGGTGCGGGCCTCGGCGCTCGTGAGGCGGCGGCCGAAGTAGAGGTTCGGAACGACCTCGGCGAACGCCGGCTCGCGGCTCATCAGTCGGTGAAGCCCCCAGACGACCGCGTTGAGCAGAAAGTACGGGGCGAATAGTACGCAACTCACGGGAGCCTGCCGGCCCGTGTCGCGCTTGCCGAATACTCGCGGGCCGACGCCCGCGTAGGCGGCCGAGAGGGTGAGGAACGCGAGGGCCGTCCACCCGGGGACAATGCACAGCGTGTTCCCGTCTCCGACCGCGGCCCACGCGCACGCCCCGCAGACGCACGCCAGGACCAGGAAAATGACTGCGTACGCGGCGTGAACCGGGGCGGTTGGGCTCGCGGTCACTCCTTCACTTCCACCCCGGCGACCACGAGCGCCCGGCTCCGGTTGCCGCCGCCGACGTTCACCGTGCGGGCGTACTCGTAGGTCTTGCCGTTCAGGCTCCAGCGGGCCTTCACGTCGAACGTGAACTCGGTCCCGGTCTTCACGAGCGGGGACGTGAGCGTCCACTCGGTGGTCGGCTTCCCGTCGCCCCTTTTGCCGTTGACCCACACCTCGGCCGCCGCGGGGAACTCCAGCGTCAGCACCGCCGGGAACTCGTCCCCGATGGCCAGGTTCGGGCCGGCCTGGATCGGGGGCGGGTCGAAGGTCGGCGCGGTGAACGAGAAGCTCGTGGCGGGAGCGTACCCGTAGCCGTAGCCGGACCCATAGTACGGCACGCCGCCGAAGCCGTACCCGCCAGTCCAGATGCCGGAGAACGGGAACCCCGGGGCCGGGCACCCGGGGCCGAACCCCCCGCCCACGCCGCCCGCGCACGGGTACTTCGGGGGCAGGGGAATTGGCGACGGCCCGGCCGGGACCGGCGACCGCCACCCGGCCCCGAACCCGCCCCCCGGCGACGCGGCGATTCCGGGCGACAGCGGTGCCCGCCCCCCGCCCCCGAATCCGCCATTCGGCGACGCAGCAATTCCGGGCGACAGCGGCTGCGCGTGCGCCGCGGCCGGAACTGCGAGAAGGAGGAGGGCGGCGAGGGCGGGACGGATCATGGGTGCGGCTCCGGGGTGCGATTCACCCCATTGTACCCGTTTGAGGGTGCGGGTCGCGGGGATTCGCTGGGTGGGTCAGGCGCAAGAAGTGGGGCGCGAGATTCGGCGGGGGACTCGCATACCCCGCTAGTCTCGCGCCCGTGGTGGGTGGGAAGATCATCTCTCCTGAGTCGGGACTCGCATCCGACTCGACACAACGAATTGCAAGCACGGTGCCAATTCACCGCCGCAGACCCCGGGCCGCGTGCGGGGCGGGGGGAACTTGCGGAAAGGAAGCGGTTTACGCGGCCCGTGTGCCCGTGATTTTGTCCGCACCCCCCGAGAGGGAGACCTCGACACCGACTCGGTGCACGGTTCCGCAACACGTCGGTGTGCGATTCCGCGGGTCACAATCGAACCGCTCGGAGCCGCAGGGCGTTCGCCACTACCGACACCGAACTCAGGCTCATCGCGACCGCAGCGAGCACCGGGCCGAGCAGGATGCCGAACGCGGGGTACAGCACGCCGGCCGCGACGGGGACGCCGAGCAGGTTGTAGGCGAACGCGAAGAACAGGTTCTGGCGGATGTTCCGCATCGTCGCCCGGCTCAGCACGCGGGCCCACGCGATGCCCCGCAGGTCGCCCTTCGCAAGTGTCACGCCGGCCGATTCGATTGCCACGTCGGTCCCGGTGCCCATCGCGATGCCGACGTCCGCGGCCGCCAGCGCCGGGGCGTCGTAGATCCCGTCGCCGGCCATCGCGACCGTTCGGCCCTCGGCCCGGAGCCGTTCGAGGACGTCGGCCGAGCGGATCAGCACGCCGGCGGTGGCCCCGCGGCCGATCCCGACGATCACCGACATCAGCGTCGCCAGCCCGAGGGCGCGCGGACATGTGTACTTCGACCCCCGGGGCACGGGGAACCTCATGGTTGGACGGGCGTCGGACCGCCCTCACCAGTAGTCAACGGCGGGCATCAAGTTACGAAGGGTGACCGTGCAGCGGGCCGGTCTGTCTCGTCTAATGTGTGTGGCCGCGCCCGGAATGGGCCGGCGGCCCGTGGCAACCCGGGTGGTCCGGGCACCTTATCCGGTTGCAACCGCGGGGTTCGCCCGGATAGATTCAAGGGGCGTCAAACCCTCTCCCGAACAGGGCCGAACATGGCCGGCGGCTACAGTTGCTCGTTCGGACACACCTGGGCACCGCGTGAGGGGAACGCCCCGCGGGCCTGCCCGGTGTGTGGCGACACGCTGGTGACGCCGGCCAACGGCTCCCCGGGGGCCGCCCCGGCCCGCGGTGCGGTCGGCCGCCTCGACCTGATCGACGTGCCCGACGCCGACGTCGCGACGATGGAGTTCAACCCGGCCGCCCCCACGCCCCGCCAGTCGTCCGGCGACACCCCGTCGTTCGCGTCCCTGGTCGGCATGCCGGTCGCGGCCGCCCCGGTGGTGCCGCTGCCGCCGTACCCCGACGATGTGCCGATGGCCGAGCCGAAGTCCACGATGAACCCGGACTCGGTCGTCCCGTTCGCCCAGGCCATCGACTTCGCCCCGCCCGCGGTGCCGGGGTACGAGGTCCACGGCGAACTGGGCCGCGGCGGCATGGGCGTCGTCTACAAGGCCCGGCAACTGAGCCTGAACCGGCCGGTCGCGCTCAAGATGATCCTCGCCGGGAGCCACGCCGGGAAGAACGAGCGGGAGCGGTTTCGCCGCGAGGCCGAGGCCGTCGCCACCCTCCAGAACCCGCACATCGTCCAGATCTTCGAGATCGGTGAGGCCGACGGGCACCTGTACCTGGCCCTGGAGTTCGTGGACGGCGGGAACCTGGCGCAGCACCTCAAGAAGTCCCCGTGGTCGGCCCGCGACGCGGCGGAACTGGTCGAGGTACTGGCGCGGGCGATGCAGTACGCGCACAACCAGGGGGTCGTCCACCGCGACCTCAAGCCGGGGAACGTGCTCCTCCAGGGGGGCAGGGCCGAGGCCCCTGCGGGCGAGCACGCAGCGACCCGCGCGTGGGGCGCGGGCGACGCCGCGGCCGCGCCGCCCGACCTGCGGTTCCCGGTCATCGGCTACCGGCACAGCGGCAGCAAGTCCGCCCCGGCCAAGGTGGTCAAGCCGGTCCCGAAGGTCACCGACTTCGGGCTCGCCAAGCGGCTCAACGACACGGAGAACCCCGACGGCGGCACGAAGACGGGCGCGGTGATGGGCACGCCGAGTTACATCGCCCCCGAGCAGGCCTCGGGCAAGACGCGCGAGGTCGGCCCGTCGGTCGACATCTACGCGCTCGGGGCGATCCTCTACGAGCTCCTCACCGGCCGCCCGCCGTTCCTCGGCGAGACCCCACTCGACACCGTCCTGCAGGTGCTCCACGACGACCCGGTCCCGCCCCGGCAGCTCCAGCCGACGGTCCCCCGCGACCTCGAAACGATCTGCCTGAAGTGCCTGACGAAGAACCCGGCGAAGCGGTACCCGACGGCCGACGCGCTGGGCGACGACCTCCAGCGGTTCCTGCGGGGCGAGCCGATCGTCGCGCGGCCGCTCTCGGCGTGGGGCCGGGGCGTGAAGTGGGCGCGGCGGCACCCGTCGCTGGCGCTGCTGGCGTCGTTCACGTTCGTCGCCACGGTGTCGCTCGTCACCGTGCTGTCGGTGGCCTACGCCCGGGTGCGCGAGGCGGTCACCGAGAAGGACCTCCAGGCGAAGGCGGCCGAGGTTTCGCGGGCCAAGGAACATGAAGAGCGGAAGCGGGCCGAGAAGCTGGCCGCGGAGAACGAGCAGGCCCGCAAGAAGGCCGACCAGGACAACGAGAAGTTGCTGGCCGAGGGCAACCGGACCCGGCGGGCCGCGTACGCGCTGCAGTTGGCGCAGATCGCGGCGCTGTGCGAGCGCGACCCGCGGCGGGCGCGGGAACTGCTCGAGAGCGAGGCCCGGTGCCCGGCGGCGCTGCGGGACTTCGCGTGGGCGTACCTGCACCGGCTGTGCCAGCGCGAGGAGCGCGCGTACCGCGAGCACGCCGAAGCGGACGTGCTGCTCACCGTCGCCATTTCCCCCGGCGGCGCGCTGGCCGCGACCGCCGGGAAGGCCGGTCCGGTCCGGGTGTGGGACCCGCGGTCCGGGCGGTCGTGGGCCGTCCTCAGCGGGTTCGACGGCGAGGTCACCGGGGTCGCGTTCAGCCCCGACGGGGGACTGGTGGCCGCCTGCGGCGAGGACGGGGCCGTGCGGTTCTGGGAGCTCCCGGTCAACGTCCTCCGGGACACGAGTCGGTCGGTGGACTTCGTTCCGTACCTCCAGACCCTCGTCCAGCCGCTGGTCCTGCCCCCGACCGTGGAGTTGACCGGCGCGCACCCGGGCGGGGTCGGGTGCCTGGCGTTCAGCCCGGACGGGCGGTTCCTCGTCACCGGCGGCGAGGACGGCCGCGTGCGGTGGTGGGAACTGGACGGGTGGCGCGCCCGGAACCCCCTGGTCGCCGCCGTCGGCGGGCCGGCCGCGGCGGCGGCCGTGCGGGACCAGGCCCGCCAGGCGACCGGTCTGGTGTCCCCCGGCAAGGATTTGCCGGTCCACGACGACCGACCCCCGTCCGCGGTCCGGGCGCTGGCGTTCGCCGCGTCCGGGAAGTCCCTCGCCGTGGGGTGCGCCGACGGGTGGGTCCAGGTCCGCGCCGCCGACGGGTCGAGCGTCCTCCGCTCCCGGCGGCTCACCGCGGCCCCGGTGCGGGCCGTGGCGGCCGCCCCCGACGGCCGCACACTCGCCGTCGTGAACAACGACGCCGTCCACAGCATCCTGATCGTCGACGTCGAGCGGATGCAAGAGGTGCGCCGGCTGACCGGCCACACGCGGGAGATCTACGCGCTGGCGATGAGCCCCGACGGGGCCCTGCTGGCGTCCGCCGCGTTCGACCAGACGGTCCGGCTCTGGAGCACCGAGGACGGCCAGGAGCGGAGCGTCCTCTGGGGCCACGCGAAGCGGTCCCCGAGCGGCGAGGTGCAGCCCGTGGGGGTCACCGGCGTGGCGTTCGCCCCCGACCGCCGGAGCCTGATCTCGGTCGGGTTCGACGCGGCCGCCGTCGTCTGGCACACGATCCCCCGGGCGTTCGACGCCGCCGAGCCGCTCAAGGCCACCAGCCTGTCCGCGGTCGCCCTGTCGGCCACCGGGGCGACCCTGTTCGGCGGCGACCCCCTCGGCCGGGTCGTCGCCCTGCGGACCGACTCCCGCGCGGCCCGGCCCCACCTCCCGGCGGCCGCCGCCCCGTTCGTCCTCTTCTCGGCCCTCGACCACACCCTCGACGGGAACGCCCCCGCCGAGCCGCTCGTGGTCCGCGCGACGGCGGCCTCACCGGACGGCCTGACGCTGGTCGCCGCGACCGACCGCAGCGCCCTCGTCGTGTGGCGCGTCTTCCGGCTGCCCGAGGGGGCCACGGGCCTGTCCGCGTACGGCACGCTGCCACCGCTGGTCGTCGCGGTCCCGCGGCCCGTGTACGCGATGGCCGTGGACCCCACCGGTCGCTGGCTCGCCGCCCTCGACGCCGAGGGGGTCCGGCTCTGGGACCTGCGCGACCTCCCCCACGCCCACGCCGGGGCGACGGGGGCGGTGGCGCCCGCGGGGCCGGGGCTGGTTCACTCCGTCTCGGGGGCGCGCGAGTTGGTCTTCAGCCCCGCCGGCGACCGGCTCGCCGTGGCGGTCGAGCGGGGGCTGCGGGTCATCGACCTGAAGGGGAAGCAGGTCGCCGACGTGTTCGCGGCCCACGACGAGCCGGTGGAGGCGGTCGCGTACGGCGGGCGGGCCGGCGAGTGGCTCGCCACGGCCGACGCGGGCGGCGTGATCCGGGTCTGGAACCTCGCGGGGGCGACACTGGTGCCCCAGGCGGCGCTGGAGGGTCACACGGGACCGGTCTACGCGCTGGCGTTCAACGCCGACGGGCGGACGCTCGCGTCCGGCGGGGCGGATCGGGCCGTGGTGCTGTGGGACCCGGTCACCGGGAACGAGCGGGCGGTGCTGACCGGCCACGCCGACCGGGTGTTGCGGGTGCAGTTCCTGCCGGACGAGTCGGCGCTGGTGACGGTGAGCCGCGACGGGGCGGTGAAGCGGTGGCGCACGGTGCCACTCGCAAAGCCCGGCGACACGATCTTCGCTCCGCCCCGCGCGACGTTCGGCACCGGCTTCAAGGGCCGGGGGTGAGGGTGGTTTGTGGGACGTCGTTATTCATTCGAGTTGTTCTACCCGCGCGGTCGGGTTCGCGATGGGCTGGACGCACTCGATCGGTACCGTCCCACGGGAAGACCCCGGAGAAGCGCACGGCGAAAGCTGCGGCGTGCCTCGCTCGCGGATTCCATTTCGATCGCACGGCTTACCCCAGATACGCCGGTCTTCGTCGGACAATCCCTCTTGTTCCCCGCCGATGACCCCCTCCGACAGTTTCATGGCGAGGATCATGATGAGTTGCTCGAGTGGGACGACGAGGGACACGAGTACCTTCCCGTGGGAAGCATCGATCTGACGATTCGAGTTGGGGAAATGTTCGCGCTTTTCAGCTACGCCGCTTCTACCAGCTGGATGAGTGATCTGTTCGAGAAGTCGCGACCGATCTGGCGACAGTTCGACACCATTCGCGAATCATCAGGGGGTCTCGTCGGGTTCTTTAGTGGTTGCAGCACGCGTGGAATCTGGTGTTACCCTTTACTCCCGGACGGTCGCGATGGCGTGCCGCTCAATTTCTTCGAATTCGTGCTCGAAGAGCGGGACACCTATTGGCACCTCGACGTGGATCGTTTCGCCCATGCCGCACTCTCCACGCCGCGAACGCCGGTGAGTTCGAACCACTGACGCTCACACCCGTGCCACTTCGGGTTCGTCGGGGGGCTCGCCGTAGCACGGGTGGAGCCCGTAGGCGACCTTTTCGAACCGGTTCTCGAGGTACGGGTTCAGCCCGGCCCGCCAGCACAGGAAGCTCGACAGCCCGTACAGCGGCAGGAACAGCGGCCCGCACCGCATGTACTGACCGACGTGGACGTGCTCGTGGTTCCGGGTGAAGTTGAGCATCCGGCGGTCGCGGGCGACGATGACGTGGCCGAGGGTCATCGCCCCGGCCCCGCCCGCCACGTTCCGCAGGAACCACGCCGCGAACCCGTCGTACAGTTCCAGCACGCCCCACCGGAACTGGGCGCGGCCGCCGGACATCAGCACGAACGGGAGCAGTCCCAGACCCAGGAGCGTGTTCGGCGACGCCCACAGGTAGCCCACCGGGTAGCCGGCGTATCGGATCACGGCTTCACCTTCGCGTCGTAGTTCCGCTCGGCCAGTCCGACGCCCTTGAGGATCTCGTGCGGGCGGCCGAGGTAGTTGTCCACGATCATGTTGTCCCGGCCGCCCTGGGTGCGCACCGCGAGCGACGCGGCGTCCGGGCGGTCGTCGCGGATCAGGCACCCGCTGATGCGCGAGTTCGTCACGTCCGTCAACTCCAACCCGGCGCCGTCGTTGTCGAGCAGCGACAGGCCGGTGACGTTGAACCGCGAGCACCGTTCGAGGGTGAGCGCCGCGGGGGTCGCCCGGGTGCGGCTCACGGCGAACCCCGAGAGCGTGCAATCGGCGCAGTCGCGGAACATGAGGGCGTTGGTCGTCTCGGGCCGCTCCTCGGCGGCGTACCGCGGGTTCCGGTCGAAGTTGTTCGGGCCGACGACCACGGCCGCCGAGTTCTCGGCGAGCACGTTCCACTCGTAGGCCGTCCAGCACGTGTTCCCGGTGATGACCACCCCGCGGGCGTGCTGCAGGTGGATGTTCACCATCACGTCGCTGATGACGTTCCCGGTGATGACGACGTGGCCGTCGCGCAGTTCGTCGGTCCCCTTGACCGGCTTTGCGGTCGGCCCCTTGATGCGGACGTTCGCGGAGCCGGCGGCCTTGTGGTTGTGCTGGATCGTGCAGCCGGTGATGGCGACCTCGGCGTTCGACCCGCCGGTGCTCTCGACCAGGACGTTCGCGGTCGGCGGCCGCTGTGCGCCCTGGTTGCTCTCGATGTCGCACCCGGTGATCTGGAGGTTCCGCACCTCGCCGGCCCGGCACACGACGCCGCCGTCGTCGCAGTAGCTGATGTGGCACCCGGTCACGTTGATCTGGTGCAGGTTCACCGCGTCCATGAACACGCCGACGCCGCGGTTCTCGTAGATGTGCGAGTCGGAAATCAGGACGTTGCGGTCGCGGGCGGTGAGGTGGATTCCGTGGCGGCACTTGCGGATTAGCACCTTCGTCACCGTGAACTGCATCACCCCGGTCGCCTCGATCCCGTCGGCCGCTTCGTGGTCGCCGACGATCTCGACCCCCTCGAACACGGGCATCCGCTCCTTCGCCCAGACGCCGTCCTTGAACGTCTTCGGGTCGGCGGACCCCGGGTGCGTCCCGACGAACTTGAACGCCGGGCCGTCGCCGGCCATCACCACCCGCGGCATCCCGTCGCCGCGGACCGAGGTGAAGCCGGTCTTGGCGAGGTCGACCAGCACCGTCTTCGTGATGCGGTACGTGCCCGGGGGCAGCACCACGAGGCCCGGCGCGGCGTCCACGGCGGCCTGCAGCGCGGCGGTGTCGTCGGCGGTACCGTCGCCCTTCGCGCCGTGGTCGCGGACGTTGCCCGTGGGTGCGGGCCGGGGCGGGGCCGGGGGCTGGGTGCGGGCGGTCAGGGTCACCGCGGTGGCGACACCGAGCCCGGTAACGAGGAGAGGAACGAAAAGGCGTGACGACATCGGCAGCGCTCCGGACGGGCGAGAAAGCCAGAGGTTACCAGACGCGGCCGCGGGAGGGAACGACCGAGGGAATGTGTTCGGCTGTGTTGCCGCCCGCGGTCCACCGCGGCCCCTGCCGCGTCCCGCCTCGGCGGGCCGGGAACCGCCGGTACGCCGGTCGCGTCGACGGTCGGGTAGAATAGGTGTTCGTGTGGCACTTTCCCGGGCGGGACGAATCGGAGGGACGGCGATGGGCGAGAGAGTCGACAGGACCGGGAAGAAGGTCCGCCCGAGGACCGCCGAGCGGGGCAAGCGGTACCTGTGCGCCAGGTGCCGGAAGCGGAGCCCGCGGCCGGTGTACGGCCCCGCGCCGTGGTACTGTACGAAGTGCGCGCCGGCGGCCGACGGACAGCCGCCCGCCTAGACGCAATGCCCTTCAGTTAAGCACAACGACAGCCTCGCGGAAGGGTTTCGTCGGCT
>NZ_JBHYGG010000249.1:0-52520 GCF_051859125.1 Gemmata sp. | reverse complement strand
CCCTACGAAACACCTGGGTTTGTAGGGGCCGCCCTCCGTGGCGGCCCGCGTGGGGGCGAAGAACTCAGCCGGGCACCGTGTGGTTTTTATGATTTCAACCCGCGCCTGACACCCGGCCCCGCGGGGCCGGGTATAACATGCACCCCGGGCCACGGTCCCGGCACTCACAGGTGGAGAACCCATGCGAATCCGGTTGCTGGCGGCACTTGCGGCGCTGTTCGTTGCCTCGGGCGCGGCCCGCGCGCAGCCCGCGAAGGCCGAGCCGACCGTCGAGGTCCGGCTGCGGTCGGTCAACGACCTGCTCGACAAGGCCGAGTACGTCGCCGGCCTCGGGGGCCAGGAGGAGGCGATCAAGCAGGTCCGGGCGCTCCTCAAGCAGCTCAGCACCGACGGGAAGGGGATCGAGGGGATCGACCCGAAGCGGCCGTTCGGCCTCACCGGCACGCTCTCGGGCGACGTCGTCAGCAGCCCGCTGACCGTCATGGTCCCGGTCGCCGACCAGGAGCGGTTCCTCGCGATGCTCAAGGACCGCCTGGAGATCACCCCCGAGAAGGCCGAGGGCGGCACCCTGAAGGCGGCCGTGCCGGTCATCAACGAGGTGTACCTGCGGTTCGCCCACGACTACGTGTACATCGGCCGCTCGGTGAAGGACCTGGACCCGAAGGTGCTCCCGACCCCGAAGGCGTTCTTCGCGAAAGACGACGGGTCGGTCGCGTCGGTGATCGTCCGGTTCGACGCCGTCCCCGCGGACCTCAAGGCGTTCGTCCTGGGCCAGTTCGAGATGGGCATCGCCGAGCAGCGGAGGAAGGACGGCCCGAACGAGAACGCCGCCCAGAAGGCCATGACGGACTGGGCCACGGAGAACATCACGAGCGGGTTCAAGACCCTGCTCGACGACGCCAAGGAGCTCCAGTTCCGGGTGTTCATCGACGAGAAGACCGACGACCTGTCGGGGGAGCTGACGCTGACCGCGAAGGCCGGGAGCACGCTCGCGAAGAACTTCACCGGCCTCGGCGGGCGGAAGAGCCTGCCGGCCGCGATCGTCGGCACCGGGAAGGACGCGGTCGCCCGGTTCACCGCGACGGCCGCCGTGCCCGACAGCGTGAAGAAGGACCTGGGCAAGGTCGTGGACGCCGCGATCGTCGAGATCCTCAAGGACGTGCCCGAGGAGCAGAAGCCGATCGCCGAGCGGGCGCTGAAGACGCTCGCCCCGACCCTCAAGGCCGGCGACCTGGACGTCGCGGTCGCCCTGAGCGGCCCGGACGCCAAGGGGCACCACACGCTCCTCGGGGCCGTCGGGGTCAAGGGCGGGGCCGACATCGAGAAGCTCGTGAAGGACTTCGCCAAGGACTTCGGCCCGTTCCTCGGCGACGCCGTGAAGTTCGACTTCGACGTCGAGAAGGTCGGGGCGTTCACCCTCCACTCCGTCACCGTGAACACCGTTCCGGACGACGTCGAGAAGCTGTTCGGCACCAAGAAGGTCTGGCTCGCGACGTCGGCCGATCACATCGCGTTCAGCGTCGAGCCCGACGGCACCGCCCTCAAGGCGGGCCTGAAGGCCGCCCCGGTCGCCGCTCCGGTCGTGGCGCTCGACGTCGCGTTCGCCCGGTTGCTCCCGCTCGTCGGCAAGGACCTGAAGCCCGACGAGGTGAAGGCGCTGCTGATGGACACCTTCGGCACCGAGTCGCCGGCCGGAAGGGACACGTTGAGCGTCACGGTCACGGGCGGCGACTCGCTGGTCGTGAAGGGGAGGATGAAGGGGAAGGGCGTTCGCCTCCTGTCGGGGCTCGAGCAGTTCAAGATGAAGTAGCCACCGCCCGACCCGCCCACGCGCCCGCCCGGGAACCCGGGCGGGCGTTTTCGCGCGCCCACTGACATCGGGGTGTCACCGGTGCGTGTGGTACACTTCACCTCACCACCGGGGAGCCTTGCGCCATGTGCGCCCGCATCACCCTCACGACCGCCAAATCCGAAATCGCCGACCTGTTCGGCCTCTCCGACGACCTCGGCGTCGGGAGCCGGCGGCGGTTCAACGTCGCGCCCACGCGGCCCGTCCCGGTCGTGCGGGCCGCCGGCGGGCGGCGCGAGCTGGTCGAGATGAGCTGGGGGCTCGTGCCGCACTGGGCCAAGGGACCGAAGCGGGCCGGGTACGTCAACGCCCGCGCCGAGACCGCGACCGAGAAGCCGGCGTTCCGCGACCCGTTCCGGTTCCGCCGGTGCGTCGTCCCGGCCGACGGGTTCTTCGAGTGGAAGCAGATCGGCAAGCGGAAGCAGCCGTACTTCTTCCGCCGGGCCGGCGGCGGCGTGGTCGCGTTCGCCGCGCTCTGGGACACCTGGACCGGGCCCGACGGTCCCGTCGAAACGGTCGCGGTACTCACCGTCCCCGCCAACGACCTCGTCGAGCCGATGCACGACCGGATGCCCGCGATCCTGTCCGAAGGCGCCATCGCCGCGTGGCTCGACCCCCGCGAGACGGACCCCCGGAACCTGCTGCCGCTGTTGCTGCCGTTCCCGGCCGAGCGAATGGAGCGGTGGCCGGTGAGCGACCGCGTCAACGCCGTCGGCAGCGACGACCCGGACCTGCTGCTGCCCGTCCCCGAACCCGCCAAGCCCGCGTGGGTGCAACCGAGCCTGTTCGACGTGGCGTGACGGGCCGAGTTGCCCCAAGCGGCCGCTTGCGGTTGGCACGGGGTCGGCCCGCGGCGTACCATAACGCCGTCACCGGAGGGCAACGATGAACATCATTCTGGCGAACCCGCGGGGGTTCTGTGCGGGCGTCAACATGGCGATCGAGAGCCTGGAGCGGGCGCTCGCGCTGTTCGGCAGCCCGCTGTACGTGTACCACGAGATCGTCCACAACCGGCCGATCGTCGAGCGGTTCCGCGGCCGCGGGGTCGTGTTCGTGGACGACATTTCCGAGGTGCCCAACGGCGGCACGGTCCTGTTCAGCGCGCACGGCGTCTCGCCCGTGATCCGCCAGCACGCGACCGAGCGGAACCTGCGGGCCATCGACGCGACGTGCCCGCTCGTCACCAAGGTCCACAACGAGGCGATCCGGTTCGCCCGCGACGGGTTCACGATCGTCCTCATCGGCCACGAGGGGCACGACGAGGTGATCGGCACGATGGGCGAGGCCCCCGCGAACATGGTGCTCGTCGAGGACACCGACGACGTCGCCGCGCTCGCGCTGCCGGCCGACGCGAAGCTCGCGTACCTGACGCAGACGACGCTGAGCGTGGACGAGGCCCGAGTGGTCATCGACGCCCTGAAGGCGAAGTACCCGCAGATCGTCGGCCCGCACAAGGACGACATCTGCTACGCGACGCAGAACCGCCAGGAGGCGGTCCGCGAACTGGTGCCCGCGGCCGACGTAGTCGTGGTGCTCGGGAGCCAGAACAGTTCGAACAGTCAGCGGCTCGCGGAACTGGCCCGGTCCGCGGGCCGGGCTTCGTACCTCATCGACCGCGCGACCGAGCTGCGCGACGAGTGGTTTAAGCCGACCGACACGGTCCTCATCACCGCCGGCGCGAGCGCCCCCGAGGACCACGTCCAGGGGTGCGTGGACTACCTGCGGGCGAAGTACGGGGCGGCGGTCGAGTCGCGGGTGGTCCGCGAGGAACACGTCAGCTTCCCGCTGCCCCGCGAGCTGCGCGTCCTGGCCAACGCCTGACGCCGGAGGACCGACATGGCGAGCGTGCAACTCAAGCTCGGCCCGGCCGACCACGGCCACCCGTTGACCCTCGATGACTTCGACGACGCCGACTTCGAGCCGGGGTTCAAGTACGAACTCATCGACGGGAGGCTGTACGTGTCCACGCTGCCCAACCCGGCCGAGAACGTATTGGAGATGTGGCTGTTCCTGAAGTTGTACCTGTACTCCGCGCAGCAACCGACCGTGCTGAACTATGTGACGACGAAGGCGCGAGTGTTCGCCCGGTCGGGCACTGCGGCGACGGTTCCAGAACCGGACGTCACGGCGTATCAGGACTTTCCGAAGGGCCACGCCCTTGAACGCCTCCGATGGGAAGACGTCGCCCCGGTAATCGTGGTCGAAGTTCTGGTTGATGGCGAAGCCGCCAAGGACCTGGAGCGAAACGTCGAGCTTTACCTTTCGGTGCCAAGTATCAGGGAATACTGGGTACTCGACGGGCGCGAGAACCCCGAGGAGCCGACGCTGATCCAGCACCGGCGGTACGGGAAGCGGTGGGTGGTGCGGGCGTTCCCGTTCGGCTCCAAGTTCGCGACGAAACTCCTCCCCGGCTTCGCGCTCCTCATCGACCCCCACAAGTGACACCGCGATGTCACCGTCCCCCTCTCCCGGCCTCGCTCTGAACTTCCGGCCGACGCTCCCCCGCCGCACGGACTGGCGGATCGGGTGCGCCGGGGCCGGGTTCATCGTCGCGGACTGCCACCTCGTCGCGTACCGCGGCGCCGGGTTCAACCCGGTCGCCATAGCCTCACGGAACCCGGTGACGGCGCAGAAGGTCGCGACGCGGCACGGCATCCCGACGGTTCACGAGTCGATCGACGCACTGCTCGCCGACCCGCAGGTCGAAATCCTCGACGTCGCGGTCCCGCCGGACGCACAGCCGGGCCTGATCCGCCGGGCGGTCGCGCTCGGGCGGGGCCGGCTCCGCGGCATCCTGGCGCAGAAGCCGCTCGCCCTGTCGGTCGCCGACGCCCGCGACCTGGTGCGCCTCTGTGCCGACGCCGGGATCGTGCTGGCGGTGAACCAGAACATGCGGTTCGACCAGTCGGTGCGGGCCGCGAGGGACGTACTCGACCGCGGGTGGCTCGGCGAGGTGGTGCTGGCGACCATCGACATGCGCGCCGTGCCGCACTGGATGCCGTGGGCCGAGAACCTGCCGTCGTTGTCCACGTTCGTGATGAGCATCCACCACCTCGACACGTTCCGGTACTGGCTCGGCACCCCGGACCGCGTCCTCGCCTCGACGCGGACCGACCCGCGGACCAAGTTCCCGCACGCCGACGGCATCAACCTCTACATTCTGGAGTACGACCACGGCCCGCGGGCCAGCGCGTGGGACGACGTGTGGGCCGGGCCGTTCGAAGTCCGAGGAGGAGAAGACCGCCAGGCGGGTTCGATCCCCCCGTCTCCCCCGCTCCCGGACTCCCCCTCTCGCTTCATCCGCTGGCGGATCGAGGGAACCGAGGGGCTGATGCAGGGCACGATCGGCTGGCCCAAGTACCCGACCCGCGAGCCGAGCACGCTGGAGTTCAGCACGCGGCGGCAACCCGGCGTGTGGGTCCGGCCGACGTGGGACGAGGTGTGGTTCCCCGACGCCTTCGTCGGCACGATGGCGCAGCTCCTCGTCGCGGTCGAGGACGGGACCGAGCCCGAAATCTCCGGCCGCGACAACGTCGAGACCGTCGCACTGTGCGCGGCCGTGTTCGCCGCCGCCACGCAGCACCGCGTCACCACCGTCCGCGAATTCCTCGCATGACACCCGACCTCCGCGTTCAACAAGCCCTCGCGACCGCCGACGCCCGCGGGGTGCGGGTGGTTGCGAGTACCCCCGAGTTCGACACCGCCGAGGCCGAGCGCGTCGCGTCGCTGTTCGGCGCGCGGCCCGCGGGGGTGAAGTGCCCCGCCGCGCACTTCGCGTGCCCGTTCGGGGGGAAGCACGTCGCTGTCGTGCGGGTCGAGGACCGCCCCGGCTCGGGCGACCCGCTCGCGTTCCGGTTCCTGATCCTGGCCCGCGACCTCTACGCGCACCTCGGCGACCCGTTTGCGATCTCCGACCGCTACCCGGTCGACTGGGCCGCGACCGGCCCGCTGCCGGAGCTGGAATGGCCCAAGGAGGTGTTGCCGGAGCGCACCGTCGAGCAACTCGACTCCATCTTGAAGCACGGCGACGGCCCGCTGCTGCTCGCCGCGGCGCAGGCGATCGTGGACGGGAACCGCGTGATCGTTCACCGCGACGCCCCGCAGGACACGCTCGTTCGCGAGCTGTGGCAACTGGTCCCCGACCGCACGCGGGCCGAGCGGTGGCCGGCGTCGTTCGCGTTCTCCGACGAACTCGGCTTCCACTTCGCCGCCGGGCCGGGCATCACCGCCGCGGCAGGGCTCGCGACGCCGCTGACCGAGGAGGCGGTCCGCGACTACCCGTCGAGCAACTACGAACTGAACCTCCAGATCGCGATCGAGTCCGGCGACCGGGCCGCGCTGCGGCGGCTCCTGGCGCGCCGCACGCTCGACGACACGATCCGCCTTGCGCTGTACATCGTCGGGTTTGCGCTGCTGGTCGCAATCGTGTTCCGGTTTGTGCTCTGACGCGAACCCGGAGCGGGCCGAACGACACTTCGCGGAATTTCTCTTCCAATCTCGGCTGGCTGTGTCAACTCAGTAGGTACTCCGCCGGAGCCGGACCCGGCCGAGTACCTCTCACCCCGGGTGCCTGTTATGGGTACGGACGCCGACACCGCGACCGGTGCGCCCGCGGCCCCCGCCGCGGACAAGCACAAGCTGTTCCTCCGCACGTTCCTCCAGAACGAGCGGCGGCTGTACGCCTACATCCTCGCGCTCGTCCCGCACCGGGCCGACGCCGACGACGTGTTGCAGGAGACGAGCATCGTGATGTGGGACAAGTTCGACCCGGCCGAGCCGCCGACCGAGTTCCTCGCGTGGGGCCGCCGGGTCGCGTACCACAAGGTGCTCGACCACTACAAGAAGGCGGGCCGCGCCCGGGCGCGGCTGAGTCAGGCGTTCCTCGACCGCGTGTCCGAAGCGGCCGCGAGCGCCGACGTCTCCGAGGCGGACGCGCGGCGCGACGCGCTGGCCCGGTGCGTCGAGCGGCTCCAGCCGAAGCACCGCGACCTGCTCGCCCGCCGGTTCGCCGACGGCGCGACGACCCAATCGACCTCCGAGCAGGTCGGCCGCTCCGTCGAGGCGGTCTACAAGTCGCTCGCGAAGATCCGGCAGACCCTGTTCGACTGCGTGCAGCAAACTCTGGCCCGGGAGGCGCAGGCGTGACCCCGCAATCCCCGATCGTCGCCGAACTCCAGACCATCCTCGACCACCTGTGCGAGGAGTCGGCCACCCCCGAGCAGTTGCAGCGCCTCGAAGAACTGGTGCTGACGCACCCCGAGGCCGAGGCCCACTACCTGCGGTTCATGGGCTTCTACGCGGACCTCATCGGGCACGTCGCCGGGCTGCCCGAGCCGGTCGCCCGCGGCCCCGCTGAACCGAAGGCCGAACCCAAACCACATCAGACCCGAGAGGACAGGCCCATGAAGCTCTCGAAGTTCTCGCGAAAACAGTGGACCATCGCCGCGTCGGTGCTGGTTGTCGTCGGGACGGTGGGAACCGTCGCGGCGTACCACTACTCCGACCTCGCCGAGAAGAAGCGCGAGGCGGCGGCGGCGCAGGCCGTGGCCGACGCGAGCCGCGCCGAACTCGCTCGCGTCACCGCGCAGCAGCAGGCCGCACAGGACGCGGCCCGCAAGGTCTTCGACGAGGCGGCCGCGAAGGAGCGGGAGCAGGCCGAGAAGTACCGGGCCGCGCTCGACGCGGCGCGGAAGGCGGCCGAGGCGAAGGAGTTCACCGTGCGGCTCACCGGCCCCGAGCAGGTCGAGCCCGGCGCGCCGAACACGTGGCAGGTCGAGACGCTCCGGCACGGTGCGGTCCGCCGGCCGAAGAAGCTCGAACTCGTCGTCCGGGACGCGAAGGACGCCGAGCTCTTCAAGCAGGTCGATGACAAGCCGGTCGGGGCGGCGACACTCGAACTCGGCACCGCGTTCTGGTCGCAGGTGAAGCCCGGGGCGGACCTGTTCCTCGAAGTCGTCGCGTTCACCGACGACGACCGCAAGAACGCGCTAGTCGAGCGCCTGCCGCTCGCGCGCCCGGTGTACGTCACCGATCTGGCGACCGATAAGCCGCTGTACAAGCCGGGCGAGACGGTGCGATTCCGGTCGCTCACGCTGGAGCGCTCGACGCTCCGCCCGCCCGCGACCGACACGCACCTGAGCTTCCGGCTGCGCGACCCGGCCGATTCGGTCGTGCCCGTGGGTTCCGGCAACGGCCGGCTCATCAACGCCCTCGCCCCGGTCCTCGGGCCGGACCAGAAGCCGCTCCGGGGCATCGGCGTCGGCGAGCACAAGATCGCGGCCGACGCGCCCGGCGGCGAGTACAAGCTCGACCTGTACGAGACGGTCCGCGGCCGCGAGGTGCTGCTCGAAACCCGCAAGTTCCTCGTGAACCGGTACGTCCCGGACACGTTCGAGAAGAAGCTGGAGTTCGACGGCAAGAGCTACGGGGCCGGCGAGTTCGTGCAGGCCCGCATCGAGGTCACCCGCACCGCCGGCGGGCCGATGAAGGACGCCACCGCGAACGTCGTCGCCACGGCCGACGGCCGCGAGTGCTTCTCCCAGAAGGCCGCGAAGTTCGCCATCGTGACCGAGGGCGGCGTCGCCAAGGCCGTTCTAAACGTGCGGTTTCAGCTCCCCGCCGACATCTTCGAGAAGGCCAAGAATACCCACCCGTCGGCGACGCTGAGCGTGAACATTCAGGACGGCAGCGACGCCGAGGCGATTGTGCGGCCGGTGCCGCTCGTCACCAAGACGCTCAACGTCGAGTTCTTCCCCGAGGGCGGCGACATGATCGCCGGCGTGCCGGGCCGGGTGTACTTCCAGGTCCGCACGCCGCTCGGCAAGCCGGCCGACGTGAAGGGCACGATCACCGACGGCACCAACACCGTTGCCGAGGCCGCCACGCTCACCGACGCCGAGAACCCCGGCGTGAACCGCGGCCAGGGCGTTTTCGAGTTCACCCCGAAGGCCGGCACGCAATACTTCCTCAAGGTCGCCACGCCCATCGGCATCAACCCGCCGACGCCGAGCGGCTTCCCGCTGCCGGTTGCGAAGCCCGACGGCGTTTCGCTCACGGCGCTCGATGCCGTGACCGCTCGCGGCGGCGACGTGCGCGTGCGGGTGCAGGTGGGGCAGGGTACCAAGACGCTGCACGTCGGTGCCTACGCTCGCGGCCGGCTCATCGGCCAGCAGAAGCTCGACGCCGCGGCCGGCACGCCGGTCGAGGTGAAGCTCCAGGGCGACGCGGTCGCCGGCGGCGTCACGCGGGTCACGGTGTTCGAGGAGGTGAAGGGCGACGACCCGCGGGTGACGCGGCTCGTTCCACGCGCCGAGCGGTTGGTTTACCGCAAGCCCGGCGAGGAGCTGATGCTGAACGTGAACCCGGACAAGGCCCGGTACTCGCCCGGCGGCAGGGTGCGGCTCGATCTGCTGGCGCACGACGAGAAGGGGCAGCCGAAGGCGGCGATCCTGCTCGTCGGCGTGGTGAACCAGAGCGTCGTCACGATGGCCGACAACAAGACCAACCGGCTGATGCCGACGCACTTCCTGCTCTCGGGCGAGGTGCGGCACCCGGCGGAACTGGAGCACGCCGACTTCCTGCTGACCGACCACCCGAGGGCCGCGGCCGCCCTCGACCTGCTCCTCGGCACACAGGGCTGGCGGCGGTTCGCCGAGCAGCAGGAACCGCCCGCGAACCCGCTCGACCGGCCCGACGTGCAGAAGCTCCTCGTGTCGCACGGCCAGCAACCGAGCGCGCCGCTGGAGTTGATCCGCCTCGAACAGCAGCGCCTCGAAGCCGAGTACCGCCCGACGCTGGAGCCGCTCGCCATCCGCCGCACCGAGGCGCAGCAGAAGCTGACCGCGACAACGGACCCGGCCGCCGGCGGCCCCGCGGCGCAGGTCGTGGCCGTCCGTCAAACCACCGACGCCGCCGATCAGCAGGTCCGCCGTGCGACCGCCGCGGTGAGCCGCAAGAGGGCCGATCTTGAGGACGGCGCGGAATGGCTCCTCACCCGCGGCTTGATCGCGGGTGCCGTTCTCGCCGTGGTGTTGCTATTCATCAGGGGCGTGGTTGCGAACTCACAAAGCATCGGGGTTTTGCAGGCCACGGCGCTCGCGGTCATCGGGGCGTTTGCGGTCACCGTCGCGATCACCGGCATGGGAAAGAACACGAACAATACGTTCAGCAAGGTCGGCAGCGCAGTGAACGACGGCGGATGGGGCAACGAACGCATGGCCGCAGCGCCGGCGATGGATCGCGCCGAGGCGGCACCGGTGCCGGTGATGACCCCCGAGGCGGTGTTGCAGCTCGACAAAGCGATGGATCGGTTCGAGAACCGCCCGACGCGCGTTGTCGGGGGGGACTGGGCGAACCCGATGGACCCAAAGGCTCCGCCGCGCGACCTCGCAGCCCGGGTGCCGCCTGCGGCCAACGTGGCGCGGCCCGCTGCGGGCGACCGGAATCGTGAGGCGAAGGAGGTCGCCAACGGCCGGGTCGTGCCGCCGGCCAACGGTGCGAGACGCGCATCCCTCCCCATGACCGCGGGCAAGGCCGCGGGTGGGTATGTGGGGCCGGGCTCCCGGGTCGACATTGTCGCCAGTTGGATGGAGGGCACGACGCGGCGGGTGGCCACGCTGCTCGCCGATAAAACCGTGATCGCGGTCGATGGGGTTCGCGATCTCAATGTTCAGCAGACGTTCCCCGATCTGCGGACCGTGTCGTACGACTTGACCGACGAGGAAGCGGACCTCGTCGCGTTCGCGGTGAACAAGGGCTGTAACCTCGAAACGCTGCTCCGGCACCCGGACGCTCCGCGCCGGCCCTACGATATCCAGCAGGTCAAGCGGCAACTCGGCTACACCCCCAACTTCAACCGCGACCCGCGGCTGGAGCAACTGTCTCCCGTGCAGGGCGTTGACGGCCTGGGTGCGATGCCGGGCGTCGTGCGCGAGTACGCCCACCAGCGCGACCCGGCGCTCGGCGACGTGCGGGCCGACTTCACCGAGACGGTGTACTGGAACCCGGTGCTCGTGCTCCCCGAGAGCGGCAAGGCGAGTGTCGAGTTCCAGCTCTCCGACGACATCGCCCGCTACCGCGTGCTCGTCGCCGGCCACACGGTCAACGGTCGGGTCGGAGCGGTCACGAAGACCATCGAGGCCCGCAAGCCGTTCAGCCTCGACCCGAAGCTCCCGCTCGAAATCTCGCACACCGACAAGGTGGACGTCGCGATCCGCGCGACCAACGACACCGACGCGAAGCGGACCGTGGGGTACACGCTCGGCACGAGCGGCCTGAAGGTCGAGGGCAGGGCAAGCGACGTCTTCGATCTCGGCCCGAACGGCAAGGGCCGCCGCATCGTCCGCATGACCGCCGACAAGCTCGACGGCGAGGCGACGGTCCTCGTCACCGGGGCCAGTAGCGGGGCCGACAACGACACGATCGCCCGCACGATCCGCATCGTCCCCGACGGGTTCCCCGGCGTCGGCTCGTTCAGCGACACCGTCGAGGGCAAGTCCCGCGGCTCGGTCAGGCTGCCGAAGGATCTCGTCCCCGGCACGCTGAAGGTGCGGCTCGAAGTCTACCCGACGACGATGTCCGACCTCGTCACCGGGCTCGACGGCCTGCTCCGCGAGCCGCACGGGTGCTTCGAGCAGACCTCGACGACGAACTACCCGAACGCGATGATCCTGAACTACCTGAACGAGTCGAACCAGGCGAACCCGCAGGCCGCGGCCCGTGCGAAGGCGCTGCTCGCGTCGGGCTACTCCCGGCTCACGTCGTTCGAGTGCCCGGACACGCCGGCCCGCGTGCGCCAGGGGTTCGAGTGGTTCGGTGCGGCCGACGCGCAGCACGAGGCGCTCACCGCGTACGGCCTGCTCCAGTTCAAGGACATGGCCCGCGTCCACCCGGTGGACCCGCAGCTCATCAAGCGGACGCAGGACTTCCTGTTATCGCGCCGCGACGGGGCCGGCGGGTTCCGGCGGAACGCACGCGCCCTCGACGGGTTCGGCGGCGCACCGAAGCACACGACCGACGCCTACATCGTGTGGGCGCTCGTCGAGAGCGACCCGGACGATGCCGAGAAGCTGGACCTGAAGCGCGAGATCGCGGCGATCAAGGCCGAGGCGCTGAACGAGAGCTCGACCGGTGGCAAGGACTCGTACTTCGTGGCGCTCGTGGCGAACGTGCTGCTCCACCGGGGCGACCGCGAGGCGGCCCACAAGCTCCTCGACCGGTTGCAGGAGAAGAACACGAGCGGCGGGGCGGTGACCGGGGCGGTGACGAGCATCACCCGCTCGGGCGGCCGCGACCTGGACATCGAGGCGACCGCCCTCGCGATGCTCGGGTGGCTCCGGGCGAACGACCCGAAGTACGCGACGACCGTGAAGGCCGCGACGAAGTGGATCAGCCAGCAGCGCGGCGGCCGCGGCGGGTTCGGATCGACGCAATCCACGATCCTCGCGCTCAAGGCGCTGACCGTGTACGCGAAGAAGATGGCGCACCCGGCCGAGTCCGGTGAGTTCCGGCTGCTGGTCAACGGGCAACTCGCCGGTACCCGGAAGTTCACGCCCGAAGACGTGAACGTGATCGGCCTCGACGTTCCCAACCCCGACGCACTCTTCAAGGGCGGCGAGAAGCTCGAAGTGATCGTCGAGACCGACGCGAAGCAGGCGTACCCGTTCGCCCTGAGCTACACCTACACGACGTTGACGCCGGCGAGTGACCCGAAGTGTGCGGTGAAGATCGGCACGTCACTCGGCAGGGCCGAGGCGAACGAGGGCGACACGGTACCGCTGTCGGTCACGTTCGACAACCTCCAGAAGCAGGGGCAGGGGATGGCCGTCGCGGTCGTCGGCATCCCGGCCGGGCTCAAGGTGCCGACCGACATGAAGCAACTGACCGACTTGCGCGAGAAGGGGGTCGTGAGCTTCTTCGAGGTCCGCGGCCGCGAGCTGGTGCTGTACTGGCGGGAACTCGCACCCGAGCAGAAGGTCGCGCTGACGGTGGACCTCGTGTGCGACGCGCCCGGCGTGTACCGGGGGCGGGCGTGCCGCGGTTACCTTTACTAAACCGCCGACCCCAAGCCCTGGGTGCCGCCCCTCGCGGGTCCGTTGGCGCCGCTGGGGGGGGATAAGTAGTTCGGCTCGGCGTCGCGCGGCCCGGTGGGGCGGCGCGACGCCGTCGGGGGTCGCGCTTGCATTGTCGTCGCCGATCGTGCAAACTCGGACAACGATTCAACCCCCACTTCCGTCTCCGGTCACGGTCATGAAGCGGTCCGCGTTCACCCTCATCGAATTGCTCGTCGTCATCGCGATCATCGCAATTCTGATCGGCTTGTTGCTCCCAGCGGTTCAAAAGGTCCGCGAGGCGGCGAGCCGCCTGAAGTGTCAAAACAACTTGAAGCAGATCGGTCTCGCGGTCCACGCGTTCCACGACTCCTACGGCCGGTTCCCGTTCGGGGCCGGGGTGTGCTGCACGCCGACCGGGCCGAACTGGACGGTGGACATCCTGCCGTTCGCGGAGCAAAAGAGCCTCGCGGAATCGTTGAACTTGACCGTCTCAACGGGCCTCAGGAACGCCGTGAACGCGACGGCCGTGCAGCGGATCGTCCCGCTGTTCATCTGCCCGACCGACCCTGCGGCGGCCACCCCCGTCATGCCCCGGTACGCGGCCCACAACGCCTCGCCGGCGCTTGCGCTGTGGTACCCCGCGAGCATGGGTCCGACGCACATGGACGACTGCCCGTTCTGCCCCGCGGGGAGCACGCCGTCCGACACGAACTATTGCTGCCAGGGGTGGAACTTAGGCACGACCGCGGGGGGCGGGTACCCGGCCGGGTCGTTCGCGGGCATCTTCGGCCGCACGCCGGTCAGGACGGTCCGGTTCACGGACGTGACCGACGGCCTCACGGGCACGTTCCTGGCCGGCGAGACGCTCCCGGCCGATTGCACCTTCATGGGCGTGTTCAGCCAGAACTTCCCACTGTCCGGCACGTCGATCCCGCTGAACACGTTCCAGAGCGCGGTGGACTCGCAGTGGTTCCGGGTGTGCGGGTTCAAGAGCAAGCACACCGGCGGAGCGAACTTCGCGATGGGCGACGGGAGCGTGAAGTTCGTGGCGACCGCGGTGGACTACCGGGTGTACAACGCCGCCGGCACCCGGGCCGGCGGCGAGGCCGCCTCCCTCGACTGATCCGTCCCCGCCCGCCCCGCTGGAACGCCGCCCATGTCCCGACTCCGCCTCGCGCCCTGATCTCCGCTGCGCTCGTGCTGACCGCCCCCGGGTGCGGCCCATCCGGTCCGCAGTGCGTGCCGGTCTCGGGCCGCGTCACACTCGACGGGGCGAAGCCACCCGGCCCCGGCACGATTTACTTCAACCCGGAATCGGCGGCGACCGAGGGAAGTCCGCTCCGCCCCGCGACCGGCGACTTCGACGCCGAGGGGAACTACACCGCGAAGAGCTTTGTCCCCGGCGACGGCCTGTTGCCGGGCAAGTACGTGATCCGCGTGGACTGCTACAAGTCGCCGCCGAACATGGAGGGGAAGCCGGTCGTGAGCTTCCTTCCGCCGAGGTACCGCAACCCGAACGAGAGCGGGCTGACGCTCGCGGTCGAGCCCGGGGCGCCACCGGTCACGTTCAACATCGACCTATCGAGTCGGTAGGCCCGCGGCCGCGGGGTGAGCGCCCCCGCGGCCGCGCCCCCGGTCGCTTCCAACCGGGTCGGGCGGGAGGTCAGGTGTTCTTGATCGTCCCCGTGCCGCGGTTCACCGAGAGCGTCGCACCCGTCGGGTCGGTCAGCAGCAGGTAGAATAGTTCGTCGGGCTCGGTGAGCGCGTCGGCGTTCACCGTGACCGTGACCGTCGCGGTGGTTTGTCCGGCGGGGATGGTCACGGTCCCGCTCGTCGCGACGTAGTCCGGGCCGGCGGTCGCGGTCCCGTCGGCCGTCGAGTACTTCACCGTCACCGGCGTGCTGCTCGCGGCCGAGAGTTGCAGGACGAAAGTCGCCTGCGTGGTGCCGCTGCCGCCGGTCGTCGCGGGGATGGTGCCGAACTCGATGGACCGGATCGCGTTCACCTTCGCGGCGTTCACCGTGCGCCAGTCGTCGGCCAGGATGCCGCCCGTGTCGCCGCTGTTCGGGTTCCAACTCCAGTACGTCCAGCTCGGCCCCTGCGGCTGCCCGTCCGGCGCGGTCGCGCCCAGGTAGTTGACCAGCGCCGCGAGCCACTGCTGGTCGCTGGCGGTCTGGAGCTTGGTGCCGAACTCGCCGAGCAGGATCGGCGCGACGTTCTGCTTGAACAGGTAGCCCCAGTTGGCGTCCCACACTGCCGGGAGGTTGTTCGGGTAGTTCGCGGCCGAGAACCACGACTGCGGGTAGATGGACCCCGGGTAGTCGTGCGGGGAGTACACGAGCCGCCCAGGGACGTTGAGTTGCACCGGGTACTGGCCGGCGGCCGACAGGTTCCCGCCCCACCAGTAGTTCCCGCTCGGGCCGCTCTCGACCCCCTCGACCACGATCAGCCAGTTCGGGTTCACGGCGAGGATGGCGTTGCCGGCCCGCTGGGCCGCGAGCCGCCAGTCGTTCGGTCCGCCGGTGCCCCAGGTGGCCGGGCCGTGCGGCTCGTTGTGGAGGTCGCCGCCGATCACCGTCGGGTTGTTCGCGTACCGGCCCGCGAGCATCGTCCAGTCGCTGATCCACCGGCCCTCCGGGTACGCCGACGTGTACCACAGGCCCGACCCCTCGGCCCCCGCACCCGCCCCCGAGCGGTGGTGGTCGAGCATGATCCGCAGCCCGATCTGCCCGGCGTAGGCCACGATCTTGTCCACCACCTGGAGGCCGGTCAGGTTCGCCAGGTCCGGGTTCTTGGAGAAGTCGATCCCGTTCGGCCGGCTGCCGGAATCGAAGAGCTGGTTCGAGAACGGCAGCCGGATGGTGTTGAACCCCTCGGCCTTCATCTGGTCCATCATCTCCTTGTACCCGCGGGTCCACAGCCCGTGTGGGGCGTAGGTGTCGCTCTCCATGCCGAACCAGTTCACGCCCGCGATCCGCACCGGCTTGCCGCTCGCGTCCACGATCTGGTTGCCGGACGTGCTCAGCCACCCGCTCGCGACCGTGGTCCGACTCGGCTCGCTAACCGTGACGTTCGACACGGAGACGCTCGGCGTCGGGGCGGGGGGCGGCGTGGTCGGTGGCGTGGTGGGCGGTGTCGTTGGAGGTGACGTCGGTGTGCCGACGCCGGTGCCGTTGAGGGCGAAGTTGGTCGGCGTCGCGGGGGCGCCCGACGCCTGGAAGCCGAAGGTGACCGTGGCCCCCGGCGCGATCGCCTTGTTGTAGCCGGCGTCCGTGATCGTGTACCGCGTGCCGCTGTGGCCGGTTACGCTCGCGTTCCAGACGTTCGTGACGGTGAACCCGGCTTCGAACCCGAGCGTCCAGCCCGACACCGCCGTGGTGCCCGTGTTCTTGATGGAGACGGTCGCCGTGAACCCCGTGTTCCACTGGCTGTCCACCTTGAACGACACGGCGGCCGCGGTCGTCGGGGCCGGTGCGGGCGGCGGAGCGGTTGGCGGTGCGGGCGGCGGGCTCACGGGCGGGCTGGGCGGGGGTGCGGCGACGCCGTCGTCCCACGTCAGCGAGTACCCCGTAGGGGTCGTTGAGGCGGAACCGCCGGTGCCCAGGAAGCCGATCGACAGCGAGACGTTGGCCGCGAGCGTCGCGTTGTACGCGGCCGGGCCGACGACGTACCGCGTGCCGACCTTACTCAGCACCGTCGCGTTCCAGATCTGGCCCACGTCCCGGCCGTAGTCGAACGACAGCTTCCAGTCCTTGATGCTCGTGCCCTGGTCGTTCACCAGGGTGATCGCGGCCTGGTAGCCGCCGCCCCAGTCGTTGGTGAGCTGGTACGTCGCGGCCGGGGTCAGGTCGAGCCCGGCGGGCATGATGCGAGGGTCGAGACTGGTGAGCGAGAGGCGCGCGCGTGACATGGTGTGAGACTCGTGGGCGAGGTGATGAACAGCGACGGTACCGCACTCCTCCTTGCGAGCCGATCGCTCCGAAATAACAGCGAGCGGAAAAAGACCGCGGGTGACGTATAATCCTCCCGTTCCGCCCTCAAAATGCACGCAACGCATGAGCGAATTGGACGACGAGATCAGCACCAGTACCACGCTCCTGCGCCGGGTGGCCGCACAGCCGGCCGACGACGCGGCGTGGGACGCCTTCGTGGACCGCTACGGCCGCATGATCTTCCGCTGGTGCCGCGGGTGGAACCTCCAGCCCGCCGACGCCGAGGACGTGACCCAGGGCGTGCTCCTCCAACTGGCCCGCCAGATGCGCGGGTTCCGCTACGACCCGGACGGCCGGTTCCGCGCGTGGCTCCGCACGGTGGCGTACCGCGCGTGGGTGCGGTTCCTCGAAACCCGCAAGCGGCCCGGCGGCGGCACCGGCGACACCGGCGTGTGGCGGCTCCTGGAGTCGGCCCCGGCCCGCGACGAGTTCGTCCGCAAGATCGAAGAAGAGGCCGACCGCGAGCTGCTCGAGCGCGCCGCGGTCCGCGTCCGCGCCCGGGTGATGCCGCACACCTGGGAGGCGTTCCGGCTCCTGGCCGTCGAAGGGCTCTCGGGCAAGGAGGTCGCCGAGCGGCTCGGGATCGCGGTGCCAACGGCCATCGTCGCGCGGTCGAAGGTTGCCCGCATGATGCGCGAGGAACTCGCGAAACTGGCGGCGCAGGCCGGAGGTGCGGAATGAGGGAGTGCCCGCCGTCCGAGGCGATCGAGCAGGTCGCCACCGACCCCGACGCGGTCCCGCCCGCGGTGCTCGAGCACCTCGCCGCGTGCGCCCGCTGCCGCGAGCGGCTCGACCGCGCCGACCCCGGTGCGAACTGGGTTCTTCTCGCTGAAACGCGGCCGGACCACGAACCCAAGGGCTGGTTCCTCGACCGGCTCAAGACCGCCGTGCGGTACGCCGCGACCGGCCCCGCGACGCGCGACGACCCGGTCGTTCCCGGCTACGCGATCGAAGAAGAAGTCGCCCGCGGCGGCATGGGCGTCGTCTACCGCGCGCGGGACCTCACCCTCGGTCGCACGGTCGCGATCAAGGTGCTGCGGGCCGACCTCGCCGACCACGTTTCGCAGCTCGCACGCTTCTTCGGCGAGGCGAAGGCGCTCGCGGCCCTCCAGCACCCGAACGTCGTGCCCCTCTTCCAGGTCGGCGAGGTCGGCGGCCAGCCGTTCCTGGTGATGGAGTACGTCGGGGGAGGCACCCTGCGGCACGCGATGGGCGGCCCGTGGCCCCCGGAGGCCGCCGCCAGGCTCGTCCGCACGCTCGCCGACGCGACCGCGGCGGTCCACAAGATCGGCGTGATCCACCGCGATCTGAAGCCGGGCAACGTGCTGCTCTGCGGCGACGCGCCGGCCACCGACCGCGCGACGTTGACCCCCAAGGTCGCGGACTTCGGCCTGGCCCGGTTCCTCGACGACACCAACCGCCAGACGCGAACCGGCGACGTGTTCGGCACGCCCGAGTTCATGGCCCCGGAGCAGGCCCGCGGCGACCACCGCAGCATCGGCCCCGAGACCGACGTCTGGGCGCTCGGCGTCATCCTGTACGAACTGCTGACCGGCCGCGCCCCGTTCGCGGGGGAGACGTGGCGCGACACGCTCGAGTTCGTGCAGTCCGGGGAACCGGTCCCGCCCCCGCTGCTCGTTCCCGGCGTGCCGCCCGAGCTGGCGGCGGTGTGCCTGAAGTGCCTGAGGAAGAAGCCGCACCGGCGCTACCGCACCGCCGGCGCGCTCCGCGACGACCTCGACCAGTTCCTGGCGAACCGGCCGGTCTCCGCGCTGCCGCGGTCGCGGGCCGGCCGCCTCGTCGCGAGTGTGCGGCGGAACCCCGGCCCGGCCGTTCCGTGGGCGCTGCTCGTTGCGGTCCTTGTGGTGGGGGGCGTGCTGGTCGCGCTGCGGCACCGGGACGACCGCCTACGGGCCGAAGCCGCGGCGGCACAAGAGGCTCAGCTCCTGGTGCGCCACGAGCACGCGCTGCGAGAACTGTACGCGGCCCGGATCGCGCTCGCGGTTCAGGCGCTCGCGTCGGGCCAGGGCGAACGGGCCGAGGCGATCCTCGGGGCGTGCAAGCCGGCCGCGGGCGACGCCGACGAGCGGAACTGGGAGTGGTACTACCTGCTCAACCGCGTCCACGGCCCGGCGCGCATCGACCTGAAACTCGCCGACTCGCAGCGGCACGGGTTCGAGGACGTCCACCTGCACCCGACGCCCCAGGCGGTCAGCCCCGACGGCCGCCGCACGGCCCGCATCGGTGACGACGGCGTCCTCGAGCTCCAGGACCAGGACGGCCGGATGTTATTGCGGCTCCCGCCGGCCGGGTCGCGGGTGATCGGCGTTCTGTTCATCAAGGACGGCCGCTGGCTCGCGGCCCGCACCGCCGACGAGACCGTGGTCGCGTTCGACGGCGCGCCGCCGTGACGGCCGCGGTCACCTCTTGTCGTCGGCGCGGCCGGACCGGATCTCGAAGCGGAACTCGTTGTCGCCGTCCCGGACCTCGACCTCGCGGACCTCGGGCCGGCCCCCGTGCGGCGGGAGGTACTTCAGGTCGTCGACGAGTACGCCGGGCGGCGCGGGCGGGGCGGCCTGAACCAGTCGCCCCGTCTTGATGGACCCGCGGATCGTCACCCGCTTCGGCCCGGGCCTCATCCCCGCCGACTCGGGCACCACGAAGCCCCCGTCCGTGACCTTCGCTCCGACCGACGCGCTCGCGCCGTCGAGCGCTTCAAACGAAACGCTCCCGTCGGAGAGCGCCTCTCCGTTGACGGTTACGGTCCCGCGGGCGGACGGCCCGGGCGCGCCGCACCCCGCCACCCCGAACAGGACGAGGCACCCGAGAACAGAGCTCCCGGGTGCGAGCCGGCGGCCGAACATGTCGGGCTCCCGCTTCTGGTGGGTCAGTAGTTCGCCGGGACGCCTTCGCCGGGGACCGCCTGGATCGTGCCCAGCGCCCTCCAGGTCGCCGAGGGGACGCCGTTACTGACGAACCGCACGCTGCCGTCGCAGAGCGCGAGGTTGGCCCCGCCGGCGTGCCGGCTCCGGGCCGTGAGGATGATGTTCCGGTCCGCCCAGTTGCCGTGCCCGGCCGTACACGGGGCCTCCGGGATGCTCACGCACCCGTTCCGCGACAGGTCGGGCGTGGGGTCGTTGGGCGTGTAGTTGTGCGTGTAGAGCGTGCCCTCCGGGTAGTGCATCACCCCGCGCACGTCGCCGTAGGACGGGCTGCGGACCAGTTCCGAGAGCAGCGCCGTGTTGCTCGACCCGTCCGAGATCTGTTCGACGGTCCACCGCGAGTTCAGGCCGACCGGCCCGAGGCCGTTCGGCATCGAGGCGGCGGGGGTCGGGTTCGAGTGGACGCTGGTGAACGGGCCGATCCCGTGGTTGGCCGCGTAGTTCCCGCGGGTCCAGGACGACCAGAACATCGCCCCCTCGGGCAGGTCGCTCGGGCACACCATCGTCGGGATCGCGGTCCGCGCGACGAGCGAGTTGTCGACCGCCCCGTTGGGGCCGGACGGGCCGCCCATGTTCTGGTTCCAGTCGACGCGGTCGTACAGCCCCTGCTGCTCGATGTAGGGCAGCAGGTACGTGACCCAGGTGGTCTCGTTGTTCGTGGCCGAGAACCCGCTCGCGAAGTGCCCCCCCGCGTAGAGGTTTCCGGCGGGGAACCGCCCGTGCGTCGCGTGGTAGTTGTGGAACCCGACGCACACCTGCTTGAGGTTGTTGGAGCACTTCATCCGGGCCGCGGCCTCGCGGACCTTCTGGACGGCCGGCAGGAGCAACCCGACGAGGATGGCAATGATGGCGATGACGACCAACAGCTCAATTAACGTGAACCCGCAGCGGGCGCGGCGGCCCTGCGACGTGGCCTCGATCATGGCCGACTCTCCAGTATGACGTGACGATCCGGGCAGAGAGGTGCGGAAGAGATGTGTTCATCCAACCACGAGCCGGACGAGGCCGCAAGCGCAATCCGGCGTGCTTTTCGTCTGGGGTGACCGAAAGTCGGACAGATGTGTGCGATACGCGGCTGGGGCGCCCCGCCCGGTCGAAATCGGGCGGGGCCGTTCGCGGAGTGTCACACGGTCGCGAGTTCGAGGCTCAACTTCTTCGCCTCGCCGGCCAGCTTGCGGACGTCCTGGGTGATCCGCATCGAGCAGAACTTCGGCCCACACATCGAGCAGAACTTCGCGCTCTTGAACACGTCCTGCGGGAGCGTCTCGTCGTGCATCCGGCGGGCCGTCTCGGGGTCCAGGCTCAGCTCGAACTGGCGGTTCCAGTCGAACTCGAACCGGGCCTTACTCAGTTCGTCGTCGCGCTGCCGCACGTTCTTCCGGCCGCGGGCGATGTCCCCGGCGTGGGCCGCGATCTTGTACGCGATCACCCCCTGCCGCACGTCGTCCTTGTTCGGGAGCCCGAGGTGCTCCTTGGGGGTGACGTAGCACAGCATCGACGCGCCGGCCTGGGCCGCGAGGGCCGCGCCGATCGCGCTGGTGATGTGGTCGTACCCCGGGGCGATGTCCGTCACGAGCGGCCCGAGCACGTAGAACGGGGCGTCGTAGCAGAGCTCCCGCTCCTTCTCAATGTTCATCTTCACGAGGTGCATGGGGATGTGCCCCGGCCCCTCGATCATCACCTGGCACCCGTGGTCCCACGCCTTCTTGGTCAGCTCGCCGAGCGTCTTCAGTTCGGCGAACTGGGCCTTGTCGTTGGCGTCGGCGAGGCACCCGGGCCGCATCCCGTCGCCGAGCGAGAACGTCACGTCGTACGCCCGCATGATCTCGCACAGCTCGTCGAAGTGCGTGTACCACGGGTTCTGCTTGTGGTGCGCGACCATCCACCCGGCCATCAGCGACCCGCCGCGGCTCACGATCCCGGTCACGCGGTCGCTCGTCAGCGCGACGTACTCGAGCAGCACGCCCGCGTGGATCGTCATGTAGTCCACGCCCTGCTTGGCCTGGTGCTCGACCATGTCGAGCAGCATCCGCGGGGTGATGTCCTTCGGGTCCTTCACGTTCTGGATGATCTGGTACGCCGGCACGGTCCCGATGGGCACCGGCGACGCCTCGATGATGGCCTGCCGGATGCCGTCGATGTTGCCGCCGGTGGACAGGTCCATCACCGTGTCGGACCCGAGGTCGACGGCGGTGCGGAGCTTCTCCAGCTCGTCCTCGACCTTGCCGGTCACGGCCGAGTTGCCGATGTTCGCGTTGATCTTGCACTTCGCGGCCACCCCGATGCACATCGGCTGGAGGCTCTTCGAGAGGTGAACGATGTTCGCGGGGATGACCATGCGGCCCCGGGCGACCTCGGCCCGGACCAGCTCCGGGTCCAGGTCCTCGCGGCGGGCCACGAACTCCATCGCCTGGGTGACGATGCCCTTACGGGCCGATTCGAGTTGTGTCATGATGGACTGTTGGCTGCGGATTGGAACGAGGCGCGGCGGGCGGCACGGGGAACGCGGCGGGGAGAGGGTCTCCGGTTCCGGTGGTCGCACTCCGCGCCCGACTTGGGGTCGCCTTCCAGCCCGGCATGACCCGGGCAGGTTCGAGGGTGTACTCTCAGCCCGCGCACCCGGCGCGGGCACCCCTGGCGATAGTGCCGTTCTACGCACCCGCACCGGGGGACGTCAACAACCAGTTCGCACCGGCGGGCGCGGCTTCGGCACGGCGCGTGCGGAACCCGCACCAGTTCCAGTGTCCGACAGGAGCGAGTCATGAGCCAGGTGACGATCAAGCGGTGCCCGGACTGCCAGGCGATCCGCGACCACACCCCGTCGGTCGTGGACGCGATCAAGGGCCTCGGCCTCCACCCCCGGGTCGAGGACGGGGTGGCGGGGGAGTTCGCGGTTCTGGTCGACGGCGTTCCGGTGATCCAGCGGAACGGCGACACGCTCCCCACGACCGGTGAGATCGAAGCGGCGGTCGAGAACGCGGCCGTCACCCCGACAGCGTGACCCGAGTTGATGTCGCGACACGAACACAAGCGGCGGACCCGCGGCCCGTGTTGGGCCGCGGGTCCGCCGCGTTGAACCAGGCGCGGCGCTCCGGGTCTCACTTTCCGTGAGCCCCCGTGTCGCGGCGCACGACGCGGTTCGCGTGCAACAAGTAGGCGAGGTCCAGGAGGACACTCTGGACCGGGCGGGCGGGCTTGCGGCGGCGCTGCGCGGACGTGCGGGGGAGGGAGACGTGAGTCGCGTTCATCGGTCCATCCTGATGGGCGGAAGGGGTCGTCCGTTCTCCTCCCCAGTGTCAGCACGCGGCGTGCCGGGCAGAGTAAGCCCCCCGGCACGCGGGAAGGACCACGTCCGCCGCTCCTGACGTGCCTGTCAGGAACTGGCTTTCCGCTCCGAGAGAAAATGGTTTCTGCTGTCGCGCAAAAGTGTCGCCCCACGAGTGGGGCGATTCGGATTACCGTACGAGTCGCCCGAAATTGCACAGACAATAAAAGGCCACGGGCCGGGATATTCCCGGCCCGTGGCGCTCGTCGCATCGGCATGGGCCTCACATCACCGGCGAGGTCACCCGGTCGTACCCGCCGTGGCGGGCGAGAACGTCGCGGGCGTCGTTACCCTGGCCGCACTCGACCGTGACGAGGTACCGGCCAGCCTGCACCTGGTCCTCGTAGTAGCGGGCGTCCTCCTCCGGAATGCCCCACCCGATCAGGCACCCGGCCAGTCCGGCGAGCGCCGCGCCGCCGGCCGCGTTGGCGAGGATGGTCCCGAGGGTCCCCAGCGCGAGGACCGGGCCGATCACCGGGATGAACCCCGCGAGGATGCCGGCCCCGATGCCCGCCCCGGCCACCGCCCCCACCGCCGCTCCGACGGCCGCGCCCTCGCCCGCGTTGGTGTCGGGGGTGCCGGCCCCGTTCGACCGCACCGCCTTGCCACTGGGGTCCTTGGCGATGAGACCGATCTGGTCGTCGCGGTAGCCCGCGGCGCGCAGCTCGGCGACCGCCTTTTCCGCGTCGGCCCGCGTCGCGAAGACGCCGGCCGTTGTGGTACAGGTACTCGTTGCCATGATGCTTCCTCCCGTTGGTTCTTCAACTGACGGTTCACACCACGTTCGAACGGGGGGAGAACTTGCAATGGGTGTGCCAACGAGAGCAACGGGCGCGAAAGGAGTTGCGAGGAACCCGTGCGCCGGGCGGTGCGAGGGCACACAATGTGCCTGACCCCAGGTGCCCAGGTCTCGGTCGCGCGCCCGAGTCGGGAGCGGGACCGTAGGAGATGGAGCTGTGAAATCGTACCAACGCACCTGGCCCGTACGGGTGCTCTGCGTCGACGACAACAAGGACATTGCCGACTCGGAGGCGATGCTCCTCGAGGTCGTCGGCTTCGAGGTCGAGGTGTGCTACGACGGGCGGTCGGCGCTGAGCATCGCCGAGACGTTCCACCCGCGCGTGTGCCTGCTGGACCTGGACATGCCCGGGATGGACGGTGACGAACTCGCGGCCCGGCTCCGCACGGCGCTCAAGGGCGAACACCCGGTGATGGTGGCGCTGACCGCACGCGGCGACGAGCAGAGCGTCGACCGCATCAAGGCCGCCGGATTCGACCTTCACCTACTCAAGCCAGTGAGCCCGAATCAGCTCGTCGGTGCGCTCAACCGCCTGACGGCCCCCGGCAGGTGACCGCCCCCGCACCCCCACCTCGCTCGCTACTTGCTCGTCCAGATCGTCCGCTCGACCCGCGTGACATTCCCCTGTCGGTCCTTCACCGTTGCGGTGAGCCGCCCGCGTTCGACCCGGAGGGGCGCGGAAAGCACCAACTCGTGGACGCCGCCCCCGACCGGCTTGAACTTCGGCGCGAGGTTCTGGCCCGCAGCGGTCCCGTCGACGGCGAAGTCGGCGACCACCTCGAAACTCGCGGGGTCGAGCCCGGAGCCGTAGTCGTGCGCCCCGATCACGATCCGCTCCAGCGGCGGGTTCGCGCCGGCCCGAGGCGACGCGACCGCGAGCGTCGGCCGCTGGTCGTCGAGTGCCCACCCGAACCCGCGGTTCGCGGGGTTCTTCGCGTCGTAATCGAGATCAATCGGGCACCCCAGGTCGATCCACCGCACCAGCGTGAACCGGTCCTCGTCGGTCAGCGGCTGCACCTTGCCGGCCTTCACGGCCTCGGGCGGCGGCATCGCGCTGCCGGTGAAATCGAGGTCCGCGTGGTTGCGGTTGGCCGGCGTGTTCGGGACCGACTGCCCCTTGAGCTTCAGCGTGGTCGGGTCGCCGGGCTTCGCTTCGGTCGGGAAGTCGTCGTTGGCCCACCCGTCGAGCCGCTCGCCGAACACCTTCCACACGAGCAAACTCCGGCGCGACTGGAACATGCGGACGTACCGCGAGGCGTTCTGGTGCTTCCACGAGCCGACGAGCGGCTTGTGCCCGAACCGGGCCGCGTAGTCCATCGCGAGGCGGTAGTACGTCCCCGGCACGTCGCTTGAATCGGGGAGGTTCACGATCGCGTCGTCGTTCAGCACGAGGTTGCCGCCGGTCGGTGCCGCACCCGGTTCGCCGGGCCTGTGGCACGCGGCGCAGCTCCGATCAAGAATCGGCTTCACGTCGCGGAAGAACTCGACGTTCTTCACGCCCGCCTCGTACCGCAGGCCGGTCGCGTCGGCCGCGTCCCAGGTGCGCTTCGATTCGTCGCGGGCCTTGGTCGTGAGCAGCGGCGTCTTATCGGTCAGGTCGAAGACGGCGTAGTCGGCCCTCGCGGCGGCGGTGAGGTTGAAGTCGGTCGGCTTCTGGCTGTGCGCGTGGCACCCGCCGCAGTCGTGCCGGACCTCGCCCGGCCGCACCTGGTGCCAGGTCTGCGCCATGTTCAGGACCATGCCGCGGCGGTCGAGCGTCTGGAACGTGAACCCGACGTCGGCCGGGATCTTCGCGAGGAAGCTGGTGTCCGGGTTGCCGTCCGGGTCGGTGGGCTGCGCGCCGCCGGCGAACTTCCGGAGCGGGACCTCACCGAGGATGCGGAGCCGCTCGTTCGCGTGGCTCCGGAACGTGCGGCCGGACTTCGGCCCGGTGGTGCGGTCGGTCGTCGGCTCCATCGCCAGGACGCGGACCGCGTGAACGTCGTCGTTCGTGTACCGGCCGGCGTCGGCCCCCTGGTTGAACCAGTTCGGCGACGGGGCGTCGCCGGCGGGGTTGAACGGGTCGAGCCCCTGCGTGCCGGTCGGGTCGTCGCCGCCCGCGAACGCCGCCGCGACGGTGCCGGGCCTCACCACGCCGTTCGGGTAGCTCTCGCGCTTGTAGAAGCTCGACGTGCCGACCAGCCCGAACGGCGTCCCGGCCGGGAGGTGCTTCGAGAGCGTCCCGTCGTTGGCCAGCGGCACCAGCGCCTTCGGTTCGGCGACGCCGTGGACCCGCTTGTACGGCACGAGCGCCCGCGGCCACTGCTCGTTGAACTTCGGGTCGTTCTTGATGAGCAGCATCTGGCCGGGTTCCTCGACCGACTTGCCGCCCTTGATGAGGTACAGCCCGCCGTCCACCGCCGGTTGGTGGACCGTGTACCCGCCGTTGACCGGGCCGGGCGACCACACCGTGAGCAGGTGGTTGTCCGGCGCCGCCGACGGGTGCGTGACCTTACCGACGCGGGGGGAGGAGCGCTGCCCGCGGACCGAGAAGTCGGCCGGCCCCTCGTCGGTGCGGGCGAACGGGGTCAGGTTCTCGAGGCCGAACGGCGAGAACGGGAACCGCCGCACCCGCGGCTGCCCGTTGTCGAGCCGGCCGTGCCGCAGCGGCGGGTTCCGGGGGTCGCCGACGTACCCGGGACCGAACGCCAGTTCTCCGGCGGGGACCGCCGGCGGGAACTTGACGTACCCGCCGAACCCGCTGCTCGTCTGGCTGTAGTACTCCTGGGCCACGATGGTGCCGTCGGAGAGCTGCGTCTGGAAGTGCCACGCGCTCGGGTTCCCGCCCACCGCGAACGCGCTGGCGAGCGGCCCCCACCCGGTGCCGTCCGGGTTGATGCACCACAGTCCCCAGAGCGTCGAGCCGCGGAGCCCCTGCGACTCGAGCGACGAGAACATCACGCGGCCGTCGCGGAGCACCGTCGGGTGCAGCGCCATGCCGAGGTTCAGGTGCCCGACGCACTCGACGTTCGCGCCGTCGTCGTCCATCACGAAAAGTTGCATCGTGTGCGGGAGCCGCTTCGGCGGGCGGAACCCGTTGCGGTTGCTGGTGAACATCACCCTCCCGCCGGGGAGCGGGCACGGGCCGGTGTTGAACACGCCGTAGGTGATCGCGTTCTTGCCCGGTTCGGGCGTGTGGAAGTCCCTCGACCAGTCCCCGGCCCCGGTGTTGGGCGTGAAATGTTGCGTCGTGAGCCGCACGGTCTTGCGCGACTTGACGTGGAGCTTGTAGACGTCGGCGCCGGCCGGGCCGCCCCGGGCCGTCGTCGCGCCCCTCAGGTCGTGGAACAGGGAGTAGTACACCCACTCGCCGTCGAACGACACGACTGGGTCGGTGACGGACCCCGCGCCGCCGGCTACGAGCACCTCCTCGGTGCCGTCCGGGCGGAGCAACATCAGGTCGGCCCCGGCGTCCATGAACACCGGGTTCGCGATCTCGGGCCAGTTGGTGCCGACGGCGTCGCCCTTCCGCGGGGCGCGGACGTAGACGAGGTCGTAGTCGAGCTTCACCGTTGGGTCGGTCAAGACATGCTTCGGCGAGACGTTGATCGGCCCCGATACGTCGGGCTGCTGTGCGGCGGCGAGCGAGAGGGCGAGGACCGCGGCGAGGGGAAGGGCGGCGAGCGCGGCGCGAGAGAGCATGAAAAAACCTCGTTCCGTGGGCCGCGACGCGAAGCGGAGCGCCCCGCCTTGCGTCGCAGCCGAACGGAACGAGGTGCGGTCGATCAGGCACCGGCCGAGGTCACTTGACGACTTCGGTGGCTGCGGCGGCGATGTCCTTGGCCTTGTCCGCGGCGGCCTTGGTGTCCTTGAACGCGAAGCTCTTGCTGATCTCGCCGCCCTTCTTGTAGACGAGCACGGTCACGGCGGCGTCCTTGTTCAGCTTGTACTTCGCGGGGCCGTCCGCGTCCTCGGCGATGGTCAGCGCGGTGGTCAGCTTGTGCGTCTCCTGGAGCTTGTCGAAGTCGGCGGCGGCGACCCCGCTGACGCCCACGACCACGGTGCCGAGCTTGGCGTTGGTCTTCTGGACCTCGTCAACGGCCTTGACGAGCGTGGCGAGGTTCTCGTCGGCCTTCTGGGTGAAGATCAGGACGACGGCCGGGCGGGCCTCGCCGTTGAACTTGCACACGTAGCACAGGTCGGTGCCCTTCTTCTCGCCGGTGATCGCCTTCACGGTGAACGGGCCGGCGATCTTCTCGCCCGGGCCGGACTTGAGGTCGTCGGCCTGGACCGGGGCGGCGAGGACGGCGGCGACGAGGCCGAGAGCCAGGGTGCGGAACAGACGCATGATGCACTCCTACGGTGAGCCGCGCTCGGACCAGTTCCGGTCGCGGCGAGAGGCCAGTGTGAAATACCGCTGGGCGGGCGCGACCTTTCGCGGTCGCGGGGTTGGCACAACCGGAGACGGTCGGGCGCCACCAAGTATTCGCACGGCGGGCGAAAAAGGTTCGCCCGGGAAGGACCAGTTAACGCGCTCGCGCGGCGGCGGTCAACCATTATCTTCCCGTCACCGCTTGCGCCGCAGCGTCTCCTGCTTCATTTTCGAGTCCTCGGTGGTCAGTTCCGACTCTGTCAACTTCTTGATGGTGAGCGTCTCCTTGATGTCCTTGTCCGCGAGCCGCATCTCGACGGTCAACTTGTCGGCCGCGAGGGTGTACTTGCCGTCGACCCTCAGGTCCTTGCCGCTGTCGAGGACCGTCATCGACATCACCCCGGCGGTCGGCGTCTTCGCGTCCGGGGTGAACTCGATCACCATCACCGGACCGGCCGCGGGCTTCTTGTCCTTGTCCTTCGGGTCCACCTTCTCCGGTGCGGGCTCCCACTTGCCGGTGAGCATCTTCGCGTCGACCTTCGCCTGGCCCGCGAACGTGGCCCCGCACGCGAGGGCCAGGACCGCGGCGCACCCCAGAACGATCCGCATGACTTCGTCTCCTTGTTCCCGGACGGGTATGTGCAACACGTTACTCGGCGCACCGCGGGTTGTCATGCGCGTTTCCGTCGGCTTCCGCGACTTCCCCGGGCGGGGCGGTCACGCCCAGCCACCGGATGAGGAGCGGGAGCGTGAGCCCCTGGCCGACGAGCGTGACGCAGATCACCCCGAACGTCAGGAACTGGATCAACTCGCGGCACGGGAACGGGCTCCCGTCGGGGGCGGTGCGCGGCAGCGCCAGCGCCGCGGCCAGCGACACCACGCCCCGCATCCCGGTCCACCCCACGACCGTGACCGCCCGCCACGACGGGTACGGGTCGCCCGAGCCGAGCACCCGGCGGTCGAGCCACCGCGGCACGTACGCCCCGGGGTACATCCACAGGAGCCGCGCGGCCACGGTGACGGCCGACACGAGCGCCGTGGCGGTGAGGATCTGCTCGACGCTGTACTGGTCGCTCACGCTCTCCAGCACGGGCCGGATGCTCAGCCCGATGAGGATGAAGATCAGGCTGTTCAGCATGAACTCGACCCACTCCCACACGGCCCGGGCCTCGGCATAGAAGTCGCACGAGAACACCTGCTCGCACCGGCTCCCGACCCACAGCCCGGCCGCCACGACCGCCAGCACCCCCGACACCTCCAGGTGCTCCGCCGGCAGGTACACTGCGAACGGGGTCAGCAGCGTGATCGTGATGGTCAGCGGGTTGTCGGTGAGGTCGCGGGCGTTGAGCCACCGGTGGAGGCGGATGATGAGGTGCCCGCCCGCGATCCCGATCCCGATCCCCCCGGCGCTGACCACGAGGAACTGCGCGCCGGCGTCCCACACCGAGAACGCCCCGGCCCCGAGCGCGCCGATCGCCAGCCGCAGCGCCACCAGCGCCGACGCGTCGTTCACCAGGCTCTCGCCCTCCAGGAGCGTGGTGATGACCTTCGGGACCCGGAGCCGCTGGGTGACGGCCATCGCCGCGACCGCGTCGGGCGGCGACACGATCGCCCCGAGGACGAACGCGGCCGCCCACGGGATGCCGACCCAGTAGTGCGCCGCCGCCGCGACGAGCGTGGTCGTGAACAGCACGAGGCCGACCGCGAGGAGCGTGATCGCGCGGAGCTGGAGCCGGAACTCGGGCCACTCGGTCCGGAACGCCCCGCCGTAGAGCAGCGGGGGGAGGAACAGCACGAACACCACGTGCGGGTCGAGGTTGACCGGCGGCGTCCACGGCTGGAGCCCGAGCAGCAGGCCGCCCAGCGTCAGCAGGACCGGGTACGGGACGCCGAGCGCGCGGGCCAGGACGGCGATGGCGACGGCCGCGCCGAGCAGCGCCAGAACCAGTTCCACGGGGTGAACCACCGCTCCCTCCCTGAGTGCGTGCCTGCGGATCAAGATACCGGCCGGTCGTTGACAGTCACGCCCGCGCCCGCCTACGATCCTCTCCACACCCACAGGAGCTGCCATGCGTCCGGTCCACGCACTACTTCTGCTCGTCGCGCTGCCCTCGGCGGCGTCGGCCGACAAACTCGTCCTCGTCGCGGGCGGGGGCGGCGGTCCCGACGGCCCCGACGCCACCAAGGCGAAACTGATCCAGCCGTTCGGCGTCGACTTCGCCCCGACCGGCACCTACGTCGTCGAGATGGCGAAGGGCGAGCGGCTCCGGAGGCTCGACGACACCGGGGCGCTCGCGACCCTCGCGGGCCAGGAGGGCGTGAAGGGGAAGGACGGCGACGGCGGCCCGGGGGCGAAGGCGACGTTCAACGGGATGCACAGCCTCGCCACCGGCCCGGACGGGTGCGTCTACCTCGCCGACACCTGGAACAACCGCGTGCGGAAGTACGACCCGGCCGCGGGCACGGTCGCCGCGTTCGCCGGCACCGGCGAGAAGGGGTTTGCGGGCGACGGCGGCCCGGCCGACAAGGCGAAGTTCGGCGGAGTCTTCTGCGTGAGCTTCGACCCGGCCCGGGAGAACCTGTTCATCACCGACCTCGACAACCGCCGCATCCGCAAGGTCGAACTGAGGACCGGCGTGGTCACGACCGTGGCCGGCACCGGCGAGCGGGGCGTGCCGCAGGACGGTGAGGAGGCGACCAAGCAGCCGCTCGTGGACCCGCGGGCGCACGCAGTGGACAAGGACGGCAACCTGTGGATCCTCGAGCGCGGCGGGCACGCCCTGCGGGTGGTGGACGCGAAGGGCCGGATCCGCACGGTCGCGGGCACCGGGAAGGCCGGGATGGGGACGGGCAAGGCGAAGGAGGCGGCGCTGAACGGCCCGAAGCACCTGTCGGTCGACCGCGACGGGACCGTGCTGATCGCCGACACCGAGAACCACCGGATCGTGCGGTACGACCCGAAGGCCGAGACGATCACCGCCGTGGCCGGCACGGGCAAGAAGGGCAACTCGGGTGCGGGCGGCGACCCGCTCAGGGCCGAGTTCAGCCAGCCGCACGGGGTGATCGTTCACCCGAGGACCGGCGAGATCTACATCTCCGACGCGAACAACGGGCGTGTGCTCAAGATCGTCCGCGAGTGACCCGAACAGAGCGGAGCCGCCCAACTGGGCGGCCCCGCGGTTCGCGTACTACCAGACCCGGTTAATGGATTTCTGTAGCCGGCCTCTGTGAGGCCGGTGCCTGGGGAACTCCCGAGGCCCGGCCTCACAGAGGCCGGCTACAGTCAGCACTCACCAAAACTTGGCGTCAGTCCTTGAACTTCGTCGCCGGCGCGGCCCCGGCCCCCGGGAGCCACGTGCCGATCCCCTCGAACGCCTTCAGGTTCGTGCCGATCTTGATCCGGAGCTCCTTGCCGCCCTCGATCGACACGGCGAGCGCCTGGATCACCTTGTCCTGGCCGTTGAAGCCCGGCGGGAGTTCCACCCCGGCGGCGGCGACCAGCTTGCCGATCCGGCCCGGGTTCACGACGACCTCGAACGCCGGCGACGGCCCCTTCTTGACGGCCAGCGCTTCCTTCATCACGTTGACCGCGTCCGGCCCGAACACGACGTAGATCCCCTTCGGGGCGAAGGCCAGCGCGACCGACGACTCCTCGCCGAACACCTTCTGGACCTCGGGCGGGAGCAGCCCGCCGACCTTGATCTGGTGGATGCTGGTGTTCTCGACCTTCGCCACGTCGAGGTTGAACCACCCCTTGTACATCGGCGGCAGTTCCTTCTTGTAGAGCGCGAGCAGCTCCTTCTCCAGCGCCGCGGTGTCCTCGAACGCGACGGCCCCGACGACCGTGTACAGCCCGTCCTTGTTCGGCCCGCGGAGCGACAGGGCCACGTCGAACTCGCCGTCGTTCACGGTCCGGATCAGCCCCTTGAACGCCTCCTCGATCACCGGCTTGAACTCGGCCGGGACCTGTTCGGCGAGCTTCTTCTGCCCGGCCTCCAGCCCGATCACCGCGGCCGACTGCACCTCCTTGGCGAACAGCGGCAGTTGCAGCTTGAACCCGGCGACCGTGTCCGGGGTGATGAGGCCCGCGAACTTGTTGGTGCTCGGCTTGCGCTCGCCGATGACCTTGGCCAACGCCGAGCCCGGCTTGCCGGTGAGCCCGATCTCGACGGCCGCCTCGCCCGACGCGGCGTCGAGGATGAGCCGGCCCCCGGCGGTCTCGGCGTCCTGGAGCAGGTCGGCGTACCGGTTCCCGAGCTTCACCAGTTCATCGACCGCCTTGCGGGCCGACTCGCCGGCGTCCATCGGCAGCCGCAGCTCGTCGAGCTTCGTCTTCAGCTCCTTCAGGCCGTTGCCGAGTTCGTCCCGGAGCGCCTTGGGGAACCGGTCGAAGTGGACCTTGAACGAGGCGAAGCCCTTCTCGGCCGGGTCGTGGAGCTTCGCCGCCGGGACGAGCGCCTTCGGGTCCAGCGCGGCCGTCGGGTCCTTGCCGATGGCGAAGTAGGCGTGCCGGGCCTCGAACCGCATCAGCACCTTGGCCTTCTCGTTCTCCGTGGGGAACTCGTACAGCCCCTTGTCGCCCGCCTTCGGCTTCGGCGCCTCGAGCCGCTCCAGCAGCGCGAGGAACTCCTTCTCGCCGGTCACCGGGACCGCCACCACGGCGACGCTGTCGTCGATCTTCTCGGCGAGGACGACGTACCCGAGGACCGGGCGGTCGAGGTCGAGCCCGTCGAGCCCCTTGTCCCCGAGCTTCTCCTTGAGGCTGTTGTTGAACTCCGCGGCCGCCTTCTCGCCGCCGATCAGCTTCGCAATCGAGCGGACGTCGTTGAGGATCTTGCCGGCCGGCTGGGTCTGGAACGTGACCGCGGGGTCCGCCGCGAGGGCGGTCATCGGGGCGAGCAGTACCGCCGCCGCGACGAGGAACTTGAGTCGCATGAAGGGTCTCCGTGACACGAGTGCGTGAGGCGTTGCCAAACTATCGGACGGGGGGACAAACCGCAACGTGCGCGTTCCGAGAACCTCCGCCCCCGGTCCCCGTTGGCGACCCGAGCCATACAACTGCGGCATGCACCCACCCGCAATCATCTGGGACGTCGACGGCACGCTCGTGGTTACGGCCGAGCAGCACTTCCGCGCCTGGAGCAAGCTCGCGGCCGAGTTGAACCTCCCGTTCACCCGGGCCGACTTCGCCGCCACCTTCGGGATGCGGAACCCCGAGATCCTCCGCCAACTGTTCTTCCCGGACGCCACCGACGAGCGGTGCCGCGAGTTGGGCGAGCGCAAGGAAGACCTGTACCGCGCGTCGGTCCGCGAGGAAGGGACGCAACTCCTCCCGGGGGTCGCGGCGCTCCTGAGCGGGTTCGCGGCCCGCGGGTGCCCGCAGGCGGTCGGGTCGTCGGCCCCGCTCGGGAACCTCGATCTGCTCCTCGGCGTTACCAACATCCGGCGGTACTTCGGTGCGCTCGTCTCCGGCGACGACGTGACCCGCGGGAAGCCCGACCCCGAGGTGTTCCTGACGGCCGCGGCGAAGCTGGGGGCCGCTCCCGAGTGGTGCGTCGTGTTCGAGGACGCGGTTGCGGGCGTCGAGGCCGCACGGGCCGGCGGGATGCGGTGCGTCGCCGTCACGTTCGTCGGTCACCATTCGGCCGAGCGGCTCCGGGCCGCCGGGGCCGACCTCGTGGTCGGCTCGCTGGCCGAGGTCACGGTGGAACAGGTCGCCGCGTTGATCGGCGGCTGACGGATTCGAGGGGGAAGGGCGATGGCGACAGACGTGCGATACCCCGCAAGTGCCCTCGTCGAGTTCGCCGCGGCGCTGTTCGCGGCCGCCGGGTGCGACGGCGACAAGCCCGACGTGATCGCCCGCGGGCTGGTGGAAGCCGACCTCCTCGGCCACACGACCCACGGGCTCCAGCTCGCGTCGGTCTACCTGGCCGAACTTGAAGGCGGCGCGATGTCGCCGCGGGGCGAGCCGGAGGCGGTCGCGGACCGCGGCGCGTGCGTGACCTGGGACGGCCGGCGGTTCCCCGGCGTGTGGCTCGCGGCGCGGGCCGTCGACCTCGCCGCCGACCGCGCCGCGATCTACGGCGTCTGCACGGTCGTCGTCCGCCGGAGCCACCACATCGGCTGCCTTGCGGCGTTCCTCCAGCGGGCCACGGACCGCGGCATGATGGTTACGATCGCCAGTTCCGACCCGGCCGCGGCGAGCGTCGCCCCGTTCGGCGGCCGCCGGGCGGTGTTCACCCCGAACCCACTTGCGGTCGGCATCCCGACCGACGGCGATCCCATCTTGATCGACGTGAGCGCGTCGATCACCACCAACGGAATGGCCGGCCGGTTGCGCCGCGAGGGGAAGCGGTTCCCCGGGCCGTGGGCGGTGGACGCCGAAGGCGTGCCGACCGATGACCCGAACGCGCTCGTCGGCGACGCCCCCGGCGCGCTGCTCCCCGTCGGCGGGGCCGACCACGGGCACAAGGGCTACGGCCTCGCGCTGATGATCGAGGCACTGACTCAGGGGCTCGGCGGGTTCGGGCGGGCCGAGGCCCCGAGCGGGCTCGGCGCGGCGGTGTTCGTGCAGGTGACCGACCCCGGCGCGTTCGGCGGCCGCGACGCCTTCACGCGCGAGACGTCGTGGCTCGCGGCCGCGTGCCGGGCCACGCCCCCGGTCCCGGGCGTGGACGCGGTGCGGCTCCCCGGCCAGCGCGGCCTCGACCGCAAGCGCCGGGCGCTCGCCGAGGGCGTCGCGCTCTACCCCGGCATCCTCGACGCGCTCGCACCGTTCGCGGCCAGGTTCACCGTCCCCCCTCCGATGCCCGTGATCTGAATCGAACACTTCTCAGCCGGGACCACGCGCACGCGTTCGGCTTTTCTCTCTGCGCATTGGTTGCGGGCCACCGGGGGACCGGTCCTCGCAACCGACGCGTACTCCTCGCGACCGACGCCAACTCTTCGCGACCGCCGCCGACTCGTCGCAAGTAGACGTTTTCTCAACGCACTCAAGGTCCTGCTCCTCGCAACTCGACGTTTGCGCTCCGCACGCATCGCGACAGTTCGCGCGGAGTTTACTTGACAGTGAATGAAACAGTGTCGTATACTGTCGGCATGAAGTCGCACGCTAAACGCTGGACGATCGCCGAACTCGGGGCCGCCGTTGAGCGGGCGCTGGCCATCGACTACGACGGCGCACGCAACGGCCAGGTCCGCGACGTGCCCGACGCCCGCACGATCCGCTACTACGCCTCGCTGGGGCTGGTCGATCCGCCGGCCGAGATGCGGGGCCGAACTGCCTTGTACAGTCGGAGGCACCTGCTGCAGGTCGTCGCCGTGAAGCGGCTCCAGGCCTCGGGCAAGTCGCTGGTCGAGGTCCAGCAGCAACTCGTCGGCCTCGCGGACGCGGCGCTGGAACCGATCGCTCGCTTGCCGGCCGTCATCGAGCAACCGGCCGCGAAGGAGAGCGCCGAGGCGGTCGCCGCGCCCCGGCCCGCACCCGTCGCGTTCTGGGCGACGCCGCCGGCTCCGGTGCCCGCTCCGTCCGGTGCCCGAACACTTCAGCTCGTTCGGCTGTCCGACACCGTGTCGCTGGTGGTCGAAGCGGCCGAGCCGATCTCGGCCGAACACGCCGCCGCACTCCGGGCCGCGGCCGGGCCGCTGCTCCGCATGATTCACGCGCAACCCCAACCCCCTGACCAGGAGTCCACATGACCAACGCGCTTCCGTGCTTGACCGACGACGAGGTCCGTTGTGCCGCTCCTGCGTCGGGGGAGTCGGGGTTCGGTTCGATGAGTACGACGCGGGGGAACCTGCCGCTCGCGGCGCTCGAGGTCCGCGGTCGCGTCACGGGGTTGCTGGTGCGGAACGCGGTGACGCAGACGTTCGTGAACACGCACGCCGAGCCGCTCGAAGCGACCTACGTGTTCCCGCTGCCGGACCGGTTCGCGGTGACGCGGTTCCGGTTCGAGGTCGCGGGCCGGGTGATCGAGGGGCAACTCAAGGAGCGCGAGCAGGCCCGGCAGGAGTACGCCGAGGCGATCCAGGCCGGGCACCGGGCCGCGATTGCCGAGGAGGACCGGCCGGACGTGTTCACGATGCGGGTCGGGAACCTGATGCCGGGCGAGTCGGCGACCGTGCGGCTCGACCTGTCGGGACCGCTCGCGTTTCACGACGGCGAGGCGACGTTCCGCTTCCCGCTCGTCGTCGCGCCGCGGTACATCCCGGGCGCGGCGCTGGAACGCTCACAGGTCGGCACCGGCACCGCACCCGACACCGACGCCGTGCCCGATGCCTCGCGCATCACGCCGGCCGTGCTGCTCCCCGGTTACCCCAATCCCGTGCGCCTGGCGCTCAGCCTCGACATCGACCCGCAGCCGCCCGCTACCGACTTCCGCTGTAGCCTGCACGCGGTCCTCGAATCGACCAACGCCCACGGCACCCACCGCGTCGCGCTGCACCCCGGCGAGCGGCTCGACCGCGACTTCGTGTTGCGGTGGAAGGTCGGCGGGGCCGCGGTCACGGCGTCGCTGATCTGCACGCCGGACCAGAAGGCCGCGGGGGAGGGGACGTTCGCTCTCACACTGGTGCCGCCCGCAGGACTCGCGGGGAGACAGCGGCCGCGCGACGTGGCGTTCGTGCTCGACCGCTCGGGCAGCATGGGCGGGTGGAAGATGGTCGCGGCCCGGCGGGCGATGGCGCGCATGGTCGAGACGCTGACGCCGCGGGACCGCTTCGCCGCACTCGCGTTCGACGACCGCATCGACGTGCCGCCCGGCTTCGAGTCGCGAAACCTCGTCGCGGCGACCGACCGCAACCGCTACCTCGCCGACCAGTTCTTCGCGACGCTCGACGCCCGCGGCGGCACCGAGATGGCCGTTCCGCTGGAACACGCCGCCGAGGCGCTCCGCGAGACGAGTTCCGACCGCGAGCGAATCCTCGTGCTGGTGACCGACGGGCAGATCGGCAACGAGGATCAGATCCTCAACCACCTCTCGACCCGCATCCGCGGCGCACGGGTGTTCGCGCTCGGTATCGATCAGGCGGTGAACGCGGGCTTCCTGAACCGGCTGGCGGGGCTGGGCCGCGGGGCGTGCGAGTTGATCGAGTCCGAAGCGCGGCTCGACGAGGTCACCGACCGCGTTCACCGGCACCTCGGCACGCCGGTCCTGATGGACGTGAAGCTCGGCGGCGACCTGAACATCGTCCGCGATTCCGTCACGCCAGCGCGATTGCCCGACCTGTTCGCGGGCAGCGCGCTGACGGTCTTCGGCCGCTACCGCGCCACGCCGGCCAGCATCGCGGTCCGCGCCGGCGGCTCCGACGGCGAACCGTGGCACGCGAGCGCGCCCGCGGCCGTCGCCGAGACGCCGGCCGTCGAACACGCCTGGGCACGGGGCAGGGTGCGCGCCCTCGAAGATCAGTACGCGATCTCGTCTGATGCGAAGCTCGCGAAGCAGATCGTCGAGACCTCGCTCCGCTTCGGCGTGCTGTGCCGCTTCACCGCGTTCGTCGCCGTGGACCGCTCTGAAGTCGTGAACGCTGGCGGCGAGGTCCACGCGGTCGCGCAACCGGTCGAAGCCCCGGCCGGGTGGGTGGAAGGTGCTCTGAACCTGGGCAAGCGGTTGCTGGGTGCGCTGGCCGGTGGCGTCCAGCCACATGTTTCACAACCAGTGGAGTTCAGGAAGGGTCTGAAGGGGATTGCAGAGTCCGCTCCAGGATCGCCGCCCGCGGCGAGGCCGGCACCGTGTGCGGCTCCCGCACCGATGACCCCGAGCCCTGCGAAGGCGAACCAGTCGCCGCCACTCGATTTCCTTGAGGCGTGTGCCGACGCACCGGCCGAAAGCCACTACCGCGCCGCTCCGAAAAAGAACTACGGCGGTGCGGCCTCTTACCGGAAGCGAGCTGCCGCACCAGCACCCGGCAAGCCCAACACGCCGGCCCCCGAACCCGCAGCCAAGACCGAGATCGCACAGCTCAGCACCGATCACAGCGTTGTGCAGGCGATGGTGGAGTCGAAGACCATCTCGCGCGAAGAGGCGAGCGACCACCGGTTCAAGAACGTGCTGTGGAAGTACCTCGGCAGCAAGGAAGTCGGCGAGGGGCCGGAGGTGCTCGTCGTTCCTGGGGGTGCGGGTGACCGGTTCGTGCTTTGCACCGACGGCGTCACGGGAGTGGTGCCGGCTGAGGATCTGCTGGCGTTCATGCGGGCCGCGACCGACCCGCGAGCCGCTGCCGAAGGGCTCGTCAAGCTGGCGCTCGACAGCGGCTCGCGCGACAACGCTTCCTGTGTCGTCGCGGTGATCGGTGCCGACGACTCGCTCGCGACGGGTTCGTGCTGCCACCAGGGGAACTACCGCGAGAACAACGAGGACGCCGTTGCGGTGGTGCGGTTTGGCGACTGGACCGTGTGCCTCGTCGCCGACGGCACGGGCGGGCAGGCGGCCGGCGAGGTCGCGAGCAAGACGGCCGTTGAGTCGCTCGGCAAGCTGCTCGCCGCGAGCCTCCCGGGGCTCATCAGTGCGGAGGGAATCAAGGCCGCGATCCGCGACGCCATCGTGACGGTGAACGAGGAGATCATGGCCCTCGGGGCCGCCGACCCGAACCTGAAGAACATGGGCTCGACGATCGTGCTGTGCGCGTGGCGCACGGGCGTGCCGCTGATGTTCGTCGCGAACGTCGGCGACAGCCGCGCGTACCACATCAAGCGGGGAAGTTGAGTCGCGGGGTGCGATTTTCGCGCCGGGCGGGGAACGGTGCCGGGCCCGTTCCCCGCCCGGCGCGTTCCGTTGAGTTGGGCGTTGACTCTCGGGAATATCCAGTCGATAGTTGCAACAAGCTCGCCCGCCCGACACCCCGCCCGCGACTCACGCCTGAACCGAACCTCGCACTCCACTCCCGGAGGGTTCGACCGTGCCCCGACCCCGTCGCCTCGCGTTCACGCTCATCGAACTGCTCGTCGTCATCGCCATCATCGCCATCCTGGTCGGCCTCCTGTTGCCCGCGGTCCAGAAGGTCCGCGAGGCGGCGGCACGGGCCAAGTGCAGCAACAACATGAAGCAGGTGGCGCTCGCGTGCCTCGCGCACCACGACTCGAAGGGCGCGCTGCCGCCCGGCGTCGTGGCCGCGCTGTACCCGCCCGACCCGGGGTACGAGCGCCGCGGGTGGTCGTACTTCGTCCTGCCGTACCTCGAGCAGGGCGCGGTGTACGAGAAGATGCAGGCCGCGATGGGCACCGGGAGCCACACGACCTTCCTCCCCGGCCACGAGGCGGTGATCCCGGCGTTCATGTGCCCGTCGGACCCGGCGAACCCGAAGTTCATGACCGCCGGCGCGGCCACCCCGGCCGCGTCGCAGGGGTTCCACGGGAACGTGGTCGCCTGCGCCGGCGACACCACCTTCACCCCAAGCGGCGGGGCCGACGGCACGGCGCTCGGCGGCGTGTTCTTCGCGAAGTCGAAGGTGCGGCTGACGGACATCGGCGACGGCACCTCGAACACCGCGTTCCTGGGCGAACTGATCCTCTCCCGGGACACGACCACCCACGACCTCCGCGGCCGGTACTACAACGCGATCCACACCGGCGGGCTGTTCACGACACTGTACCCGCCGAATAGCCCGATCGGCGACAACACGCAGGGGTTCTGCATCCCGCTCCCGAAGGCTCCGTGTACCGCGGCCCCGAGCAACAGCAACGCCTTCAACCTCGCCCGCAGCTACCACACGGGCGGCGTGAACCTCGCGCTCGCCGACGGGTCGATCCGGTTCGTGAGCAACGGCGTGGTGCCGGGCGTGTACCTGGCGCTCGGCACTCGGGACGGCAAAGAGCCCGCCGGCGACTACTGACACACAACGCGAGGTGCCGACGATGGGCTCACGGTTCGGTGCGCCGGGGCTGTTCCTGGCGCTGTCTGTCGCGGTCGGGTGCCACTCACAGCCGGCGGTGTACGACGTCACGGGGACCGTGTCGCTCGACGGCGTGCCGATCGACGACGGCGAGATCGTGTTCGTCGCGGCCGACAACGGCACCGCCCCCGGCGCGAGCCGGATCGAGCGCGGCGCGTACTCGCTGAAGTTGCCCGCCGGGAAGAAGAAGGTGAAGATCGCCGCGTCGCGGAAGGTGCCGGGGAAGGGGGCGATGGGCGACGACTTCGTGTACCAGAGCTATGTCCCGCCGCAGTTCAACGAGCAGACCACGCTCGGAGCCGAAGTCGCCCCCGGCGCGGCGAACCGGTTCGACTTCAAGCTCGACACAAAGGCGAAGACCGGCGGGTGAGCCCGCCGGCCAGCGTGGTTGCGGGTCACTTCTTCGGCGCGGCCTTCGGCTGCGGGATCGCGGGCGGTTCGCCGCCTGCGAGCGGCCCGAACGCGTAGGCCTTGCCCTGCCAGTTCTTCTCGTTCGGCACCGGCTCCCACTTCGCGCCGTCCTCGCTGCGGCTGATCTTGCTCGGCGGCCACCCGTACCCGTAGAGCCAGCCGTTCACCCGCCGCACCTGCCGCGGCATCGTGCCCTCGCCCTTCGCCCATGTGCGGCCGTCGCTCGAGTGGAGGAACCCCTTGGCGTGCGTGGCGACGAACTCCTTGCCGGTGAACGCGACGCAGTCGAAGTCGGGCCGGTCGGGGTTCGCAACATTATTCTCCCACTTCTTCCCGTCACTGCTCACCGCGATCAGCCCGGCCTGCCCGACGACGACGAACACGCCGTTGCCGAACGCGACGCGATGGATGCCGGGTTGCTTGTCGACCTGCCCGGCCATCTGCGTAACGGTGATCTTCCCCGACTTCGGGTCGAACGCGATCGCGGGGCCGAAGTCGCCCGAGCCGACGATCATCCCGTTGCCCTGTGCCGTGCCGCGGACCCAGTGCGTCTTGCTCGGCATCTCCGAGCGCGCCACCAGTTCCCACTTCTCGCCGTCGGCCGTCTTGAACACGGCCCCGCGGAGGTCGATGGCGTAGAGTACGTCGTCGAGCACTTCGAGGCCGAAGATCGGCGAGCTTCCCGGGAGGACGCCGTCGGACCACTTTTCGCCGTCGCGGGTCGCGGTCATGCGGCCGCTGAAGAACCCGCCGCCTGCGTAGAACGCGCCCTTGAAGTTGGCCGCGACGTTGAGGTCGTTCTGGTCGTGCTTCGGCTCGCCCCACGACTGGTGCTTCTCCCACGCCGTGCCGTCGCGGGAGAGCATCCGGTGCCCGCCGTGGCCGACGGCGAGGAACCACCCGTCACCGGCCTTCTCCTTCTTGGGAGGCTGACCGGCGGCCGGAACCGTCGCGGCCGCGAGGCCGAACGCGAGTGCGGCGGCGAACAGTTTGGGCGCGGGCATCGGTGATCTCGCGAGGAGCGATACGGGTATACTATTGTACCCACTGAGGAGATAGCGCCCCCGGGTGGATTCCCATGCTCTCGTCCCCGCCGCCCGGCACCCGTGTCCGCCTCCGCTACAATGCCCGCGCCCGGGCGGCCACCCCGCACCACGACCGCGTGGGCACCGTGGTCGCCCCCGCGGGCCGCGCGCGCCCCGCAGCGGTACCGGCCGTGCTCGTGTTCCGGCCGAACCGGGCGGGCGAGAAGCGGCCGCCGAACAACCACTTGGTCCGCCTTGATAACGGGGAACTCGTCGTCGTTCCCGCCGGGAACCTCCGGAGGGCGTGAACCGCGACCGCGGTCGCTGTCACGACTCCTTCTTCTTCGGGGGTGCCTTGCGGGGCCGGGCAGGCCGCGGTGCGGGCTTGCCGCGGCCGGTCTCCTCCTGCAGCTCCTCGATCTTCTCGGACGCCTCGGCCTTGGTGAGGTCGGCCGGCACCTCGGCCCCGGCCTCGCGGGCGAGGGTGCTCAGGTACGACTCCTGCGGGCCGGTCATCGGCTCGTCCCCGGTCACCCAATCGGCGGGGTCCTTGGCGGCCGGGGCGCTCGTCTTCTTGGTGGCCATCACGTTCTCCTTCGTGTCCCGTCCACCACTGCGGTGAACTGGCAATATGTACAGCAAGAAGCGTGCCCGTCCGGGCCGGGTGTCGCGGGCCGCGGGCGGTCCGTATCTTGACGACCTCCGTTGGCGGTTGGCCGGCGGCACACGAGGGCGGGAGATGGACGCGGTTCGGCCGGGCCGGTACCGGCACTACAAGGGGAACGAGTACACCGTCGTCGGCGTCGCGCGGCACAGCGAGACGCACGAGGACCTCGTCGTGTACCGCCCGGAGTACGGCGACGGCGGGCTGTGGGTCCGGCCGCTTCAGATGTTCGTCGAGTCGGTCACTGTCGAGGGCCGCGAGGTGCCGCGGTTCGCATTTCTGGGGGCCGGATCGTGACGACGCCCGCGAACGTGCTCCGCACCTCGGTCGGCGACTTCCCGCTCGGCGAGTGCCGGCTCGCCGTCGGCGGCCGGGACTGGGCGGTCCTCTACACCGCGGCCGTGGTCACCCGCGCCGAGGAGTCGCGGTACCTGTCGCGCGCGGCCCACGACCTGCCCTACGGCGTCGCCCTGTGGCCCGGCGCGATCGCACTGTCGCACGAGATCGCTCTCCGGGGCGCCGAGTTCCGCGGCCGGAGCGTCATGGAACTCGGCGCGGGCACCGGCCTGCCCGGGATCGTGGCCGCCTCGGCCGGGGCCGCCGTGGTGCAGAGCGACTGGAGCGAACTCGCGCTGCACGTCTGCCGGCTCAACGGCGAGCGGAACGGGGCGCGCGGCATCGAGTACCGCGAGGCCGACTGGGCCGCGTGGGCCGACCCCGCCAAGTACGACTGGCTCATCGGGTCCGACATCCTGTACTCGTACCTCAACCACGAGTACCTGCGGCGCATCTTCGAGGGGAACCTCGCGCCCGGGGGCCGCGTGCTGCTCGCCGACCCGTTCCGGGCCGAGTCGCTGCCGCTCCTGGAGGAGTTGGCGGCCGCCGGGTGGCGCGTCGCCCACTCGCGGTGGTCGATCGGAGAAGGGGCCGACGCCCGGCCCGTCGCGGTCTTCGAACTCGCCCCGCCCGGGAGCGTCCCGTGACCGAGCCCCGGCGCGCCGCGCTCCTGTGGAGTGGTGGGAAGGACAGCGCCCTCGTGCTCCACGCGGTCCGAACGGCCCACCCCGACGTCCGCATCGTCACGCTGGTCACCTGTCTGAGCGCCGCGTTCGACCGCGTGTCGATGCACGGCGTCCGCCGCGAACTCATGGTGGCCCAGGCCGACGCGGTCGGGCTGCAGGTCGAGTTCGTGTCGATCCCCGGCCCGCCAAGCCCCGACGCCCCGGTGCCGCACGCGGCCCCGGGCACCGCATTCCCGCCGAACGACGTGTACACCCCGACGATGCTCGCCGCGTTCGGCCGCCTCAAGGCCGCCGGAGTCGAGGTGATCGTCTTCGGGGACATCTTCCTCGAAGACCTGCGGGCGTTCCGCGACCGGCTCCTCGCGACCGCGGGGCTGGAGGGTCTGTACCCGCTCTGGGGCCGCAACACGGGCGAACTGTACCGAGAGTTTTGTGCGGCCGGGTTCCGCGCCGTCACCGTGTGCGTGGACGGCGATCGCTTGACTGAAGGGCACTGCGGGCGGGAGCTCGACGCCGCCTTCGCCGCGGCGCTCCCGGCAGGGGTCGATCCGTGCGGGGAGCGGGGCGAGTACCACTCGTTCGCGTTCGACGGGCCGGTGTTCGCCCGCCCGGTCGCGGTCGCCCTCGGCGGCGTCCACTGCTCCCCGCCGTTCGTGTTCCGCGAGTTGGTGATGGCGTGACGAGGTCAGGTGAGACGTGGCGGGAGGCTTGGCTCGTCGGTCGGGCTTTGGTGACTGACCCGACCGACGACTCGCATCAGTTCAAGGCTCAAACACGTGCGAAGTAAATCAGGTCCGTCGGCCGGGCCGTGACCGCGTCCAACTGGTCCACGTAGAGCGTGGTGATCCCGCCCGAAGCGGTGAGGGAGTCCGCGTCGCCGCCGCCGCGGAGCGAGTCCCCGGTCACGCCGTTGCCCGTGATGCTGTCTTCACCGTTGCCGCCGTCGATTTTGTTGGAGCCGGTGCCGCCGGTGAGCGTGTCGTTACCATCACCGCCCTTCATCTTGGCGGACCCGGTGCCGTTGTTCAGGATGGCGTCGTTCTCGGTGCCGCCGTCGATCTTGGCCTTCCCGAGCGTGGCGAACGTGATGCCATCGGCCCCGCCGTCGCCGTTGATTTTTACCTTACTGGTCGCCGTCACGTTGATCGTGTCGTCGCCGGTGCCGCCCGTGACGGTGACCTTTTTGACGTTGATTGCGGTAATCGTGTCGTTGCCGGCCTCGCCCTTGAGGTCCGCCCGACTCGCCGAGTCGCACGTGATCGTGTCGTTGCCGGTGCCGCCGATGATGCTCGCGGTGCCCGGAGTTCCACACGTGATCTTGTCGTTGCCGTTGCCACCGGTGACGACCGCGGAGCTGGCCCCCGCGACTGTGACCGTGTCGTTGCCCTCGCCTCCGGCGACGGTCGCCGCGCCCTTCGTATTGGTCGTGACGGTATCGTCACCGTTCCCTCCATCGACCGCCGCGGAGCCCTTGAACAAGCTCCCGGGCTCGCCGCTGAGTGTAACCGTGTCGTCCCCGTCGCCGCCCCGGAACGTCACGTTCTTGTCGAGCGTGACCGTGACGGTGTCGGCCCCGATCCCGCCGGTGATCAGGACGGTGTTGAACGCGGACAGCGGGAACAGCGAACCCACGCTGTTGAAGGTCACGAGGGCGTTGTCGCCCGACCGGCTCACAACAATGGTGTTGGCGTCGGAGTTGCCGACAATGGTCAACACCGATCCGTTCAGCCCCGCTGCGGGGAGTGTGCGGCCTTCGAGAGCTTCGATGCTAAGACGCGATGATGTGCGACGCATAATACGGTTCCTTGGAGAAGAATGCGATGCAATGAAACACGCCGGCGGGAACCGCCGGACGCCTGGAGCAGGCTGGGAACCTGCTGACGCGGTCTCGCGGTCAACGCGGTTCGGGTTGGGGACCGATTCTCGGAGGGTCGCGCTCGACGTTGGGCGAAACGTCGCCGGGGGCGGAACCTCGCGCCGATTCGGGCGAGGTTCCGTCCGCAGCTCCGTCGGGCGCGGTGAGAATGTTCAGGGTGGGGGGCGTCGCCGGCACGGCCCGTGAGCGAACCACCGCTCGCGGGCCTCGACCCTTTGTCACTGACCAGGTGTCAGGTGTTGTATGGTGGAAGCCTAATGCAACTTCGGGTCCCGAACCGGCCCCCGGGTTTGCTTTCACCGTAATGGCCGCAAGCCAGCTACCGATTCACGTCTCGGGATCAATGTCGTGACTTCCACAATCAACCAGATGGGTGCGCGGGGGATTGAGACCCGCCGCACGCTGCCGTTTCGTGTGCAACACGTTTCCGTTTCGCCCCGCGACGCGACCCCGCGTTCGCGGCTGACCCCTCGCGTGGGCAAGAGTGCGGTTGTAGCGGTGGGTGGGGGCGGGCCTGTTATGAGGCGGGCCAGGGATCACCTCCTCGGTTGGCCCAGGTTCCCGCGGCGATTCCTTCACGGCACCGCCGTTGCACTCACCCTCGTGCCCCGCCCTGAGGCGAAGTGAAGCACAATTCAACGGAGCCCGACGATGGCCGATCTCGAACAGCGACGCGAACCGGAGCCCGCCCGGACCGGGACCGACGCGAACACCCTGCCGCGCGACGTCGGTCAGGTGCCCCGTGGTCCGGGCGGCGGCGACGAGCGCCCCACTCCGCACCTTCCGACGGCCGGGGCGGGCCGCGGGGACCGGGGCCAGTCCGGGGAGCAGAGGAACGATGCGTGCAACGACCCCGGCGAGCACAACACGGGCGTCACCGGACACTGACCGCCCCCGATGCACAATTGAACGTGGTCCCGAACGGGATAGCCGGTTCGAGCAACCCACCGACCGGAACCCCGGCCAAGGCTCCAACCACACACGGTCCTGACCCGATCACTTCCCCGTCTGCGGGGGAGCGGTTCGACCGTACAGGTTCATCAGCGGGGTGACCGAGATGCCGTGGACCACGACCGAAACCGCGACCGTGGTCAGCGTCAGCCGGGATATTTCGCTCGCCAGGGGCTCGGGCAACCCGTGGGTGAGGGCGTAGGCCAGGTAGTACACCGACCCGGCCCCCCGGACACCGAACCACCCGATCAGCCGCAGCTGGTGCCCGGTGACCCCCGATCCCACCAACCCGATCCACACGGCGACCGGGCGCACGGCCAGGAACACCAGCGGCGCGAACCACCACCCGGCCGGCGCGAGGGCACTCAGGGAGAGCAGGCTGCCGAGCACCAGCACGACGGCCACTTCCCCGATCCGCTCGACCTGCTCGTTGAACCGGAGCACCTGGCGGGCCAGGTGGGCCGGTGCCGTGTCCGGGTCGGTCGCCAGGTGGTCCTCCGCGACCTCCCTCCGCCGCTCCCTCAATTCCTCCCGCGACGCCCCCCCGCTCTCCTGCATCTCGACCCGCCGCAGGGCCACACCGGCCGCGAACACGGACAGGAACCCGTACCCCCCGAGCACGTCGGCGAGCCCGTAGGACAGAGCGATCAGCCCGAGGGTCAAGAAGTTGTCCCGCCCGACCGCCTCCTGGTGCCCCCGTCGGAGGTAAAGGACCAGCCGCCCGGCCCCGCCGCCGAGCGCCCAGCCGGTTCCCAGGCCGGCGGCCAGGCCCCACACCAGGTCGACCGCCCACCACCGCCACCCGCCCGCCCCGAGGTCGTGGAGCCCGAGCAGCCCGAGGCCGAGGAAGACGAACGGGAACGCCGTGCCGTCGTTCAACCCGGCCTCGCCGGTCAGCCCGAACCGCACGTGGTCCCGGTCCCAGGCGTTCGTCACCTGCACGTCGGCCGCCAGGACCGGGTCGGTCGGGGCCAGGACCGCGCCCAGGAGAACGGCCGCTCCCAGGGGGAGGCCGAGGAGGTAAACACCGACGAGAGCGATGAGCCCCACGGTGACGGCCATCGAGAGGAAGGCCAGGCGGACGGGGAGGAGCCAGCGGCGGTCGCCCGGCGGGACGCGGAGCTTGAGCCCGGCGGTGAAGAGGGACACGATGACGGCGACCTCGGCGACCCGCTCGACCACCCGCGCACCGGGCGGCAACTCGAGGCCGAGCAGGCCGAGTCCGGCCGGGCCGATCGCGTACCCCGCGACCAGGTAGAACATGGCCGCCGACAGCGGGACGCGCTTGACCACTGACCCGGCGAGGGCCATGACGGTCAGAAGGAGTCCGAGGAAGAGAAACCAGGCGGTGTCTTGCATGTCCGGCTCGAGGGGCGGGGAGCGAGCACCGGGGTCCGTGCAAAGCTCGGGCCGCTCCGAATCCGGTCAAAGTGGGACCGGCGGACCGACGGCGCTGCCGACATCGCAGGCCACTCGCGGCGGAGTAAAATGGTGCGAAACTCCCTTCCGCGAGGTCGGCTATGGCGAAGAAGCGAACGGCGGTAACCCCCTCTCTCTTCGAGGGCGAACCGAACCCTCCCGCCCCCTCACCGCCCACCGAGGCCGAGTTCCCGCTCCCCGCGGACCTGTCCCCGTCCTGGCTCGCGCACCTCGAGCCCGAGACGCACCAGCCGTACTGGAACGACCTCCAGCGGTTCGTGGCCGGGGAGCGGGACGCACACGCCGTGTTCCCGCCGGCCGCGGACGTCTTCAACGCGTTCCGGTACACGCCGCTCGAGTCGATCAAGGTGTTCTTACTCGGCCAGGACCCGTACCCCGGTGCGGGCCAGGCCCACGGCCTGTGCTTCTCGGTCCGGCCCGGGGTGCGGCTCCCGGCCTCGCTGCGGAACATCTACAAGGAACTGCAGGACGACCTCGGCATCGCGCCGGTGAAGCACGGGTACCTCGCGTCGTGGGCGCACCAAGGGGTGATGATGCTCAACGCCTGCCTGACGGTCCGGGCCGACGCGCCGAACTCGCACGCGGGGAAGGGGTGGGAGAAGTTCACCGACGCGGCCATCCGGGCGGTCAGCGACCGCAAGCAGCCGGTCGTGTTCCTGTTGTGGGGGGCGTACGCGCAGAAGAAGATCAAGCTGATCGACGAGTCGCGGCACGTGGTCCTCAAGTCGGCGCACCCGTCGCCGCTCTCGGCCGCGAACGGGTTCTTCGGCAGCAAGCCGTTCTCGAAGATCAACGCCGCGCTGGAAAACCTCGGGGAACCGCCAATCAACTGGCAGCTCCCCGAGGCGGTCACGGAGGGGTAGTCACTTCACCCGGTTCGGCGGGAGCTTCCCGAGGTTGTCGAACAGCCGGACGAGTGACGCCATCAGCTTCTTGAAGTCGCCCTCGTGCAGGCTCTCGTTCGGGGCGTGGGCGTTGCTCGCCGGGTCCTCGATCCCCATGAGCAGGGCCGGCGCGCCGCCGAACAGGTCCGACAGCGGGCCGACGAACCCGATACTGCCGCCGCACCCGATGGCGACCGGGTCGCGGTCGAAGCCGCCCCGCATCGCCGCGAGCGCCGCCTCGAACGCGGGGCCGTTCGGGTCGGTCATCCACCAGTCCACCGGCGGCCCGGCCGGCGTCACCTTCACCTCGCACCCCCACGGCGGGTCCTTCGAGAGGAACGCCGTCAGGTCCGCGAGCACCTTCTCGGGCTTCTGGTCCGGCACGATCCGGCAGCTCACGAGCGCCGACGCCTTCGGGAGCACCTGGTTCGACGCCCCCTTGATCGAGCTCGCCTCCTGGGCGATCACGGTGACCGCGGGCCGGCGCCACGTCTGGGCGTAGGCGTTGTACCCGTCCTCCGTCGCGAGCCGGGCGGTCGGGACCATCCCGACCCCGGTGCGGAACTTGTCCGGGTCGAACGGCAACTTGCCGAACGCCGCGCGCTCCTTGTCGGTGAGCGGGCGGACCTCGTCGTACATGCCCGGAACGGGCAGGGGGCCGTTGTTCCAGTACAGCCGGCCCAGGATCGCGTTGAGCGCGATGGCCGCGTCGGGCAGCGCGCCGCCGGCCATGCCGCTGTGCGCCGGGGTCCTGGCGGTACTCACCTCCACCTGGACGCCGACGATGCCGCGGAGCGAGTACGTCAGGCTCGGGATGCCCACCTCGACGTTCTCGGTGTCGCACACCACGACCACGTCGGACTTGATCCGCTCCTTGTGCGCCTCGAAGAACTTGAGGAGGTACTTCGACCCGATCTCCTCCTCGCCCTCGACCAGCACCTTCACGTTCACGGGGAGGGTGTTCCCCGTTTTGCGGTACGCCGCGATCGCGCCGAGCATGGCCGAGATCGCGCCCTTGTCGTCGGCCGAGCCGCGGGCGAACAGGCGGCCGTCGCGCCGCGTCAGCTTCCACGGGTCGGACTGCCACTGCTCGACGAAGTTCACCGGCTGCACGTCGTGGTGCGCGTACAGGAACACCGTCGGCTTGCCGGGGGCGTCGAGCCACTCGCCGTAGGCGTAGGGCAGCGACCCGCCGACGCGGAGCGTCTCCACGTTGTGGAGCCCCGCCTGCCGCATCATGTCGCACGTGAGCTTCGCGGTGCGGTCGATCTCGGCGTGGTGCTCGCCGTCGGTGCTGATGCTCTGGATGGCGACGAGGTCCGCCAGCCCGCGGACGATCTCCTCGTGGTTCTTGCCCAGCCAGTCGAGTGCGGCCTGCAGCATGGCGTGTCCCCTGTGTCCGGTTGAGATCACTCTAGCCGTCGGGTGCGTCCGGGTAAACCCGCTGTGGTATGCTAGTCCCCGCCGACCGGCGGCGTGGTCGCTGACGCGGGGGCCAGTTCGGTCGAGTGCGGGCCGGGGATGAGGTTGCGGGCACCGACCAGGTCGAGGAACTGCTCGTCCGACAGCCACCGCCGCCGGCCGACGACCTCGTCGCGCATCGGGGCAACCTGCGCCGCGGGCCGCCGACCGAGGTCGCCCCAGCCGGAGGAACAGGGCGGTCGCCTCCCGCGCGGCGGCGAGCGGCGGCCGCGGGACCGGTGGCAGGGAACCGCCGGTCACTTCTTCTTCGGCTCCGGCTTGACCACGGGCGTGTCGTCCGCGTTCCCCCACTCGGACCAGCTCTTGTAGTAGTTCCGCACGTCCTTCGCCCCCATCAGCTCCAGCCCGTAGGCCATGACCGAGGCCCGGCCCCCGGACTGGCAGTGGGTGGCGGTCGGGCGGTCCAGTTTGATGCCGGCACCGTCGAACAGCTTCTTCAACTCGTCCGGCGACTTGAAGCGGTGCGAGTCCTTGTCGATCAGGTCGATCCACTCCAGTTGCGTCGCGCCGGGGATCGCGCCCGCCCGCGCGTTCTTCATCCCGTCAATTCCGCAGAACTCGCCCTCCGAGCGGGCGTCCACGATCTGGAGCTTGTCGCCCGTGAGGGACTTGAGGAGCTGGTCCTTCGTCGCCAACCGCTCGGCCGCGGCGACGGCCTTGAACTCGGTGGATGTGACCGCGGCCTCCGCCTTCTCGGTCGGGTGCTTGCCCTTCTCCCACCCGACCCAGCCACCGTTGAGGAGGCGGGCGTCCTTCACGCCCCAGTACCGGAGCACCCACCAGACGCGGGCGGCGTCCTTGGCCTGGTTGTCGTCGTACACGACCACGCGGCTGTCGGCGGTCAGGCCCAGGCCCCCGATCCGCTTCGACCACGCGGCCGCGTCCCTGCCGTCGCCGAAGCCCTTGGCCCAGTCCGCGTGGTCCACCCACCGCGCGCCCGGCACGTGACCGGCCTCATACTTTGCCCGCGGCCGCGCGTCAAGGATCACGAACCCCTTGAGCGCATCGGGCTGGGCGAGGGCGGCCGGTTCGACCAACAGGTCCGGTCGCGGGTAGTCCCCGGCGCGGCTTCCACCGGCCGAGGCGAGCAGTGCGGCTGTTGCGAGAGCGGCGAATCGTGTCACGGGATTCCTCCTGACCGGCGGGCGTCTCCGGCTCCATCCGTTCCAGTGCGGACGCGCCAGTTTAACCCCTGTCGGCCGCCCTCGCCACCCCGGCGCGGTCCCGGGGCCGCGGACGGGTATGCGACCAGTACCCGGACAGGAGCGGGTGAGCCGTAGCGCGTCGTTGTGGTGCGGTGCGAGAATGGTTCCGGGCGACTCATACCAAATTCGATTGATCCGTGACCGTCAGGCGGCGACGGCCCAGTGGAAGCCGGCGACTCCTCCGACAACCTCCGGGTGATCGGCCATCCACGCGGCGCGGGCGGTGACGGTGGCGGCCAGGGCCGGCAGGTCGTCGAACACGCGGTTCGCCACCGCCTCCCGGAGCACCGGCCACAGCCGCTCGGCCGGTTGCAACTCGGGCGTGCAACTGGGTAGGAAGTGGAGCCGCACGTTCGCCGGCACCACCAGCCGCTTCGCCGTGTGGTACCCGGCGTTGTCCACGAGCACCACCAGCACCTTCGACCCGGTCGGGTCGGCCCAGTCGGCGAACGCCGCGAGCACCTCGCCCATGCGTACCGTGTCCGCCTTCGGGTGCAACCAGAGCCGGTTCCGGCCGCTCGCCGGGTGCGCAAACCCGAACACCTGCGCCGACTCGAACTGGTGCCGCCCACAGGTCGCCGGGCGGGTCCCCCGCCGCGCCCACACCCGCCGCGTCACCGGCTTCAGCCCCACCCGCGCCTCGTCCTCGCACCACAGTTCCACCGTCCTGTCCGGGTGTTCTCCCCGCAGGTCCGCCAGCCGCTGCCCGAGGTGGTCAAAGCCACCCCCGTTGCTGCTCCCCGGAGGCCGCCCTCGGGTGCCGCGGGCGGGGAACGACCAGGCGGAACCCGAGATCCGTGAGCCACTGCCACCCGGTGGACGGCACCACCTCGACGCCCCACCGGTGCCGCACGAAGGCGACCACCTTGGGGCCGCTCCACAGGCCCCCGTCGGGCGGCCGTTGGGCGAGGGCGGCGAGCAGTTCGGCCCGTTGCTCGGCGGTCAACTTGGCGGTCGCCCCGTTGCTCCGCCGTCCGTCGGCCAGGGCGTCCGGCCCGGCGCCGTTGTACCGGTGGACGAGGGTCCGCCCCCACCGCGGGGTGAGGCCGACCACCCGCGCGGCGTCGGCCACGGACCGGGACGGGTCCGGCCGGGTGACCAGCCACAGCAGGTGCCAGCGGGTCTTCTCCGCCGCGTCGCGGCAGCTCCGGTACCGCTCCTCGATCTCGTCCGCCGTCAGGTGCGGAGCCACGTCGATCCGAGCCATGGTGTTCTCCTCCCAGGTGACACCACTTTGGAGTGAGGAACGCATCAATCGGATTCGGTATCAGACACCCCACGTCCGGAACCAAGCGTTCCAGGTCCGGAACCATTAGATGTTCTTCACGATAAGCTCGGTGCCGGTGCGCACCCGCCGCGTGG